>CBFGIH010000006.1:0-6431 GCA_965648775.1 Caldifarciminota bacterium
GAGGACGCTGACAGCGCGAAGCCCCTGCTGGCGCAGATTTCGTTTATTGACGCCAAAGTGCCGACGGCGACCACCGATCCGGCGACCGGCATTTACAAGATCGTCATGCCGCCCGGCACCTACTCGGTGAAGGTTGAAGCCCAGGATTATGTAACCGAGACCACCCCGCTGGTCCTGCTCAAGGATGAAACCAAGGTGCAGAATTTCAAACTGAAGCGGGTGCCCAAGGTCGGCGAAAAAATCATTCTGCGCGGCATTTACTTCGACTTCAATTCCGCCACGATCAAGCCCGAGTCCTATCCCGTGCTGGACGACGCGGCCAAGGTGCTCAAGGCCCGGCCGACAATGCGGATCGAAATCGGCGGTCACACGGACAGCATCGGTTCGGACTCTTACAACATGGAACTTTCCTATGCCCGTGCCAACTCCGTGCGCGATTACCTGATTCGTTATCACAACATCGATGCCGGCCGGCTGATTGCCCGCGGTTACGGCGAGACCATGCCGATCGCGGATAACCGGACCAAGGCGGGACGGGATTTGAACCGGCGGATTGAGTTCACTATCCTCGGCGAATAAAACCGGAGCATTAACCAAACCAAACGGCCCCGCGGAAAACCGCGGGGCCGTTTGGTTATCCCGTAAGAGGACGCAAGACGCTTGCGGGATTTGTTATTGTAAGTTGGCGGATGAGTTTTTCAGGTTACCCCGGTTTAATTGATCAACCCAATCATTTCTTGTTGCCGGGCGTTTTTTGGGAGATGTCAACCCGGGCCATTTCTTCTTCAATGCGCGCCATGAAGCGCAGGTGAGCAGTTTTCTCAAAAATGCGAAAGGCTTCGAGCATCAGCTGGTTGGCGCGGTTTAATTGACCCTGGCTTTTAAGAGTCAAGGCCTGCTCAAATTTCATTTCACCGGTCATGATCGAACTGGGCAGGTTTTTGATGATGTTTTTCGCCTGCTTGAGGATCGCCAGCGCTTCCCGATAACGCTTCTGACGGCGCCGAACCCGGGCGTGGGTCAGGAGCCAGTAAAATTTGTAATTGAGATCACGCTCGGCGTCGAATTGCTTCAGCAGCTGTCGGCAACGCTGCTCGGCCGAACGCAGGGCGCCCTGGGCCAACAGGTAATTTATTTCTTCAACCTGACAGTTGAGATTGTGATACTTGAGATTGACCTGATCGGCGACATGCCGGGCAGCCTGCAGGTGAATCCGTCCTTTCTTGATCTGCCCGATTTCCCGGTACAGTTCGCTCAGGCTGAGATTGGTGAAGATGATGCCTTCCCGGAAGCCGATCTCTTTGGCCAGGCGATTGGCCTGCCGATAATTGTTGATCGCCGCGTCATCAATCAGGCGGCAGAAATTTACATAGCCGAGATTGTTGTAAAGATATACCAGATGACGTTTGGAACCGATCAGTTTGGCGATCGTCAAGCCCTGCAGGTAATATTCTTCCGCCTTGAGCAGGTCAAAGTTGCTGTAAAGCGAGCCCAGATCAAGCATGGTGACGGCAATGCCCTCCTGGTGGCCGATCTCTTCGTACAGCCGAAGGGCTTTTTGATAAAGTTCCTCGCTGGAGGAAAAATCCAGCCGGTTCTGATAGGCGATGGCGAGATCCAGGTAGCAGGCCGGCATGCGGCGTTTTTCGCCGATGGCCTGCCGGATCTTGAGGCTCTTCATGAAATTGTTTTTGGCCTGGTTAATGTCGCCTTGATTCAAGGCCACGACGCCCATTGTCACCAGCACCGAAGCCATGACCGAAGGGCTTAGATTTTTTCCCCGGCGCAGCAATTCCCGGCATTCTTTTTGCGCCCGCGTATACTGGCCCTGACGGGTATAGACCCAGGCCAGCGAAGAACGAAAGAGATGATTGAGCTCTGCCCCCGCGGTTTTTTTCAGCCCTTCCCGCAGATAAGATAAACTTCGCGGGTAATCGCCCTGCTGTTCATAGATCCGCCCCAATTCATTGTAGAGGTGATAAGCATGAGGTTTGATTTTCAGGCAGTCCAGATAATTCTGAATTGCTGACGCGTGCTGGCCGGTCAGACTGTGGATTTCGGCCAGGGATGACTTGAGCGTGAATATTTCATCAAGTTGATCTTCGTATTTCAACGCCAGTTCATAAAAGTGAACCGCCGACGCGAAGGCATAGTTGTCTTTGGCTTTACGGGCGGCTTCCTTGGCGTAGCGCAGGGCTTTGGGAAAGGTCTGTCCGATCAGAAAGTGCTGGGCGAGTTGTTCGGTATAGTTGGACAGGGAAGGGCTGAAGTGCTTTTCCATGGCTTCACCGACCGCCAGGTGATAGCGCACCAGGTCGGAGCGGGGGATAAGCCGGTAAACAATCTGGCGGACGATATCCTCACTGAAAAAGTAGGTATCAGCGCCCCGTTCTTTGATGAAGCCAGCGCGGATGAGTTCGTCGACAGCGTCCAGGATTTCGCCGACATTCCGGCGGGCCGCTTGGGCAATCAGTTCCGGGTTGAATTCCTGGCCAAATACCGCCATTAGCTGAACCAATGATTTGATTTCCGGTGCGAGAAAATTCAGTTTCCGGGTTATGGTTTCCTCAATGGACGCCGGGATGGTCAGGTCCTGGTCTTTCTGAAATAGCCATTCGCGTCCGTTCCAGAAAAGTTTGCGCTGCCGTTCCATCTCGCGCAGCAGTTCCTCGAGATAGAAGGGGTTGCCGCCGCTCTCGTGATAAAGCGACTTGACGTTTGCCGGCGCGACCGGACCCATGATCATTTCCAGCAGCTGCGCGCACTGGGATTCGTTGAGCGGCGAAAGCCTTAGAGGGATGAAAAGTTTTTCCCGAGCCCAGACGCCGAGCAGGCCGGCGACCGGCGAATGGCGTATTTCCTCAGTGCGGTAAGTCGCTAAGATCCAGATGCGTTCCCGCAGGCTGCGAATCAGGAAATCAAAAAGCTGGCAGGTGGACTGGTCAGCCCAATGCAGGTCGTCGATGAACAGCATGATTTTCGCCGGCGCTGCGGCCTCAGCCAGCTCCATGAAAAAACGGCTGATGCTGTTGAAAAGACGGAAATGGTCAACAATCTCGGTCACGGCCAGGGCATTGACCGGCTCGGCCGGATAAAATTTTCTGACCTCGGCCTGATGGATGTCGGCCAGGCGGTCCAGGGCTTTGGCGGCCAGTTCCGGTTGCAGTTTAATCAGTTCGCTGAACAGGTTCTTGAAAGGATGATAAGGGACCATGCTCAGGGCCGCATAGGCGTTTCCCCGGAGCAGGATAGATTGGTTAAGCCGGTTACGGATTTCATAGACCAGCCGGGTTTTGCCGATCCCCGCTTCGCCGGCGATGAATATGTTGCTGTTTTCCTTTAGCTGATTTATGCACCAGTCGGTTTCCTTTTCGCGGCCGATCGTGACCGGTGAGGGAATAGCCAGTCTTTTTGAAATCTCCGGCTTCAGGCCGATGCGGTTTTTACCCTGTTTTTTCGCCTGATACAACAGATTGTCGGCCTGGTGAATCAGCGTTTCCAGGGTGGTGCCGTCATCCGGAAAGACGGCGAAGCCGATGGAGCAAAGCACCTCGTGGTCAAGAATTTTATTGCCGTTTAAGCCCGAAATGATGCGCTGGGCCAGTTCCAGCACGCCCTTGGTGTTGGTGTTGGGCATGAGGATGATGAATTCGTCGCCGCCGTAACGCACCAGGTTATCCACTTCCCGGATCTTGCCCAACAGGAACTTAGCGAATCCGATCAGAACCCGGTCGCCTTCCAGGTGGCCGAAGGTGTTATTGATCTCGCGGAAGTTATCAAGATCGATGATGATCAATGAGAACTTGGTCGCAAAACGGTTGGCCCGCTTGATCTCATTGTCGATCCAGTAATGCAGGAACTTCCGGTTATAGGCGCCGGTCAGTTCGTCGTAGTAAATCTCCTTCATGCGCGGTCTATTATATTCATCCGGGCCGGCAAGTCAACCGGCCCCGGGATAAGGAACAGTGGATATTTTCTCCGGCGATGGCGGCGGCCTGATCGCGGGCGGTATAAAAAACCGGGCTTCGTGCCGACCCTTTTGCGGCGGTCGTTTTCTAAGGGATTTTTTAATTAAATGGGGTTATTCGTATCTTAATGCTTCGATGGGGTTTAAGGTGGCGGCCTTGCGGGCGGGGTAGATGCCGAAGAAAATGCCGACCGCGGCTGAGAAACCGAAACCGAGCGCGATCATCCAGGGTGAGACCGCGGCCTTGAGGGGAGAGACGACCGAGATTAAGAATGCGAGCAAAATGCCGATCGCGATGCCGATTAACCCGCCGATCAGGGCCAAAACCACGGACTCGATCAAAAACTGCAGGAGAATATTCCGGTTCGAGGCGCCGACCGCCTTGCGAATGCCGATCTCCCGGGTGCGCTCGGCGACCGAGACGAGCATGATGTTCATGATGCCGATGCCGCCGACGATCAAGGATATCGCGGCGATCGCGACGATGGCGATGAAACCGACGCGGGTGATGTTGTTGTAGATATCCATGAGCATTTGCTGAGTGTTGATGCCGAAGTCGTCCGGCTTGTCCATGGTCAGACCGCGGCGCCGGCGCAGGAGTTCGCGGAGATCGTCGATCGTCTGGTCGGTTTTCTTGGGATCTTTTGGTAAAACCCCAATGGTCAGCGACTGAAAGACCCGCGTCATGCCCTGGGGCCGGGGAAAAATCTTGCGCAGGGCCGTGATCGGCACATCAATATTGTTGTCCAGCGATTGCCCCAGAAAAGACCCTTTTTTATCGAGAATACCGATGATCTTCAGGGAGCGGCCGCGAATCTGAATGACTTTGCCGATCGGTGACTCGTTTGGAAAAAGGTTCTCGGCGATGTAATCGCCGATCACGCAGACCATGCGGTTATGCAGGACATCGTCTTCGCTGATCGGCCGTCCCGAGATGACGGTATAATTGTTGACCTCGAAAAATTCCGGAGTGCAGCCAATGACCTCCACGTCGTTCACCTTGTTCTGCCGGTAGTAGATCCAGTTGACATGGTTGTTGGCCAGGGTCGGCGCGACCAGCCGGACTGAGGGCAGGGCGCGGATCGCCTCGGCGTCAGCCATGGTCAGGTCCCGGCGGCGCTGAAGTTCCTCAAAATCGGCGCGGCCCATGCCCCAGGTGAACTTGGCGACCGTGATCGTGTTGGATCCCAGGGCATTGATCTGGGACGCAACCGACCGATTGAGTCCTTCAATCAGGGATAAAATGGCGATGACCGTGGAAACGCCGATGATGATGCCGAGGGTGGTCAAGAACGACCGCATCCGGTGGCTGCGGAACGTCTGGAACGCCAGGGTGACGATCTCGCTGATTCTATTCATTGATCACCTGTCCATCCCGGATGCGGATCATCTTGCGGGCGCGCTGCCCTACGGCCAGGTCGTGGGTGACGAGAACAATCGTGTTGCCCTCGTCCACCAGGCGGTCGAACATCGCCATGATTTCATGGCCGGTACGGGAATCAAGGTTGCCGGTCGGTTCGTCGGCGAAGATGATTTTTGGCTCGGTGATCAGGGCTCGGCCAATGGCAACCCGCTGGCATTCACCGCCCGAAAGCTCGTTGGGCCGGTGCAGCATGCGGTCGGCCAGCCCGACCTTTTCCAGTATCCGCCGCGCTCGTTCCTGACGTTCCCGGCGTTTGACGCCGGCGTAGATCAGCGGCAGGGCGATGTTATCCAGAGCATTCAAGCGGGGCAGGAGGCTGAAATTCTGAAAGACGAAACCGATGGCGCGGTTGCGAATTTTTGCCAGTTCCTCATCGGTCATTTTCGAAACCAGCTGGCCTTCCAGGTAATACTCACCGGCGGTCGGTGAATCAAGGCAGCCCAGGATGTGCATGAGGGTTGACTTGCCCGAACCAGAAGGCCCCATGATCGCGATGTAATCGTTCTGTGAGATATCCAGACTCACGCCGTTTAAGGCCTGCACCGCGACCTTTCCCCGCCAGTAGGTCTTCTGGAGTTCGACTGCCCGGCAGATGACGGGCATGATCAGTGGCCGATCCGGACCCGAAAACCGCGGCGTCCGCCGGAATTGCCGCCGGCCTTGCGGCCGCCGACGGAATCGCTGGCCACGGTCTTGAAGGTAATCTGGTCCCGGTCTTTTAACTTGGAGAGGATTCGGTAAGGGCCGGTGATCACCGTGTCGCCGAATTCGATCCCGGAAACGATTTCAATTTCCGTGTCGCTGGAGGCGCCGGTTTTCACTTCCCGCTGTTCTGCTTTTCGATTTTTCACGATGAAAACGGTTTCGGTCGTTTTGTTGTCCTTGCGGCGGCGGCTGATCGTCTGCACCGGCACGGTCAGAATGCCAGTTTTCTCGCTGGTGATGATATTGGCGTTCACGTTCATGCCCGGCCGCAGGGCGGGCGAAAAATTCTTCATTTCGATCTCGACTTCAAAACTGGTTGCCTGTTCCGTGGCGGTC
>CBFGIH010000006.1:6441-19180 GCA_965648775.1 Caldifarciminota bacterium
CGTGATCGGCATCAGGCCGATCTTGGTGACCGTGCCCGGAAACGCGGAATCGGGCAGGGCGTCGGCAGTGATGTCGGCATGCTGGCCGGTGCGCAATTGGGGAATGTCGGTTTCGTCGATATTCACTACTGCGATCATGGAGGAAAGGTCGGCAATGACCATGAGAATCGTGCCGGTGTTGTTCATGGTGCCCATGACGACGGTTTCGCCCTCCTTGACATTTAACTGAATGATCCGGCCTGAGATAGGAGAGTAGATTTTGGTTTTCAGATAGGAATCCTGGGCCTGCTCGAAGCTGGTTTTAGCCGAGGTGTAGCTGAGTTTGATCTGATCAAACGCATCCCGCGAGATCAGGTTTTTTTCAAAAAGGGCCTGACTCCGGCGCAGGTTTTGTTCGGCCTGCTGCAAATTTGCCTCGGCCAGGTTACGGTTGGCGCGGGCTTGGTCGTCGTCGAGTTCAATAAGCAGGGCACCTTTCTGGACATAGTCCCCTTCCGCAAAATTAATCCGCCGGATCCGGGCGATCGTTTCCGCGGAGATGTTGACTTGCTGCTTGGCTTTTAACTTGCCGGTAGCTTCAACGCGGGAAGTGATATCGCCGGCCGCGGCTACCGCGATTTCGACTTCCTTGCCGGCCGGCTTGGCCTTGAGATTTGCCACCACGATGACCGCGATTACAGCCACGATGCCGGCGGCGATTAAGATTTTTTTCATTTTCATTCCTCCGCGAAAGTAGTCTCGCCCAGCAGGTAAGAAAAATTAAGGCGCTGGATATAAAAACCGCTGAGCGCCTGGTTATAAGCAATCTTGGAACGGTTTTGGTCGCTTTCCGCCTTGAGCCAGTCAATTAAGGACAGCACGCCCAGCTGGTATTGCTCCCGGGCCAGGTTCGCCGCTTCGGCGGCGGCCTGCCACATCCGCTGGCTGAGCTGGAGTTTTTCGTAGGCCTCCTGCAGTCCGTAATAGGCCGTGCGCAGATTTTTTTCCGTCTCCTGCACCGTAAGCCGGCGGCTGATTTTCTTGAGTTGATAATCCTTGCGGGCATTTAGATATTTGAAGATCAATCCCTTGATCTCGAAAATAGGAAAGGAAACGGAAATCCCGTAGTTTTTTGTCGCCTGGCCGGTATAAAAGTCAAGATCGGTCCGGAGCGATTCCGAAGAAGTGGAGAAGCCGTAGAAAGCGGAGATCCTCGGCAGAAAGGCCAGCAAGGAGGTCGTCAGGTTGACGCGCGCCGCCTTTTCCATTTCCCGGGCCAGACGGATTTCATAGTTGACTTCATTTAAATGGCGGATAATTGAATCCAGCGGCGGAAAGGAGAGATTTTCTTCAATCACCAGGGAATCCCGCGGTTCAATGTCGCGGTTTTGCCCCAGCAGGGACTTGAGTTCCTCCTGCGCGGTGATTTCCTGCGTGACGGCCTGTGCTCGTTCCTGCCGGGTCTGTAGATTCAGGACTTCCGCCTGCAGTAAATCGAGCCGGGAAGCCGCGCCGAGTTCGTACTTGGTTTGGATGAGCTTCAGGTTTTCCTCGGCGCGCTGCAGCGCGAGTTCGGAGGACTGCGTCAGCGCCCGGGCATTGGCTAGGTTATAATAGGCCGCCTTGATGCGCAGGACGAGGTTGGCGACATCGGCCTGGTGCTTGAGGCGGTTGCCGCGCCAGTTTAGGCCGGCGACCGCGATCGTGCCGATTAAATCCAGATCAAAAACTGGCAGGGAAAGATTCATGCTGGTGGCATAGCGTTCGCTTGATCCGTTTTCCGGGTATTCGGTTTTCGTATAAGTACCGGTGGCGGTAACCGTGGGCAGTAAGCCGGTCAGCGATTGCCAGAACTGCAGTCGTGATTTGTCGAGGGTGTAACGAGATTCCAGGTAGGTCGGGCTCAGATTTAATCCCCGTTCCAGGGCCTGGTCCAGCGAGAGGGTGTCAATCTGGCAGAAAATACCAATGAGGACAATCATGGGGTTTTATCGGCGACCGCCAAACAGGCCGCCTGCGAAAACGCTTAACAGGACTGTGACCAGCCAGATGCCGAAAACCAGATAATAGGCGTTGCTTTTCTTTATCCGGTTGGTGATCGTAATGCCCGTGGCAATCAGGATAATTTCCCACAGCAGAAAAATATCAATTTGGGAAAGCAGCCGGTAAAGGGGTGTAGTTTTGGTCAGATTTGGGGCCAGGGCAGCCAGGGAGGTGGTGGCATAAATGGATTTGGTCATTAAAATTAATATGAAACGAAGGATATCGCCTGGAATCCGCACGAGGCTGGAGTGGGTAACCACCGCAAAAACAGTTTTATAATTACTGACGCCGCCCATTGGTGGCAGCAGGACATTAATAATGAGGGAGAATAAAAGCATGATCACGGTCACGACCACGAGGGCGCCGATGCCGCCGAAAATCGCCGGCCCTGGACCCTGCATGAATTTTCGGGCCGCCGCAATCTGCTCCTCGGTCAGTCCGCGCTCGCGCAGGGTTTCTTCCTGCTGGCTGAGGGCGATATCCTTGGTGATGGTCACGGTCAAAACCGCATTCAGGCCGCTGATGATCAGAATGATCAAAAGCGGCGTCAGCCAGACCGGTTTTTCTTTCAATCTTTGAAAAACCAAAGACGGCGCGTAAAAAATTTCCAGGATGTTTTTCATTAAATTTCTCCTCTGGTTAAAAAATAATTATATAATAAAATAACTTAAAAGCAATAAACTTATATATTATGACCGGGCATAGCACAAGAAAGTTTAAATTATTTTTAAAAAGCAAGGTTTTTCAGCAGTTTGAAAGCCCGGGTCATATCCGTTTGCGCAAGATAGATCGTGATATCGGACTTGATCGTGTTCATCTCCAGGATATTGATGTTATTAAGAGCCAGCAGATCGCCGATGCGGCCGATGATGCCGGGTTCTTCAATGAAACTGGAACTGGTTACGCGCAGGCGGCCGATGTTCTTGAGGATGGAAACCGCCTTGAATCGGGGTTCGCGGTGGGTGATTTCGTAGATTTCCGCATACGCCTTTTCGGACTGGCTTTCCCGCAAGTAAAGGCCGATGTATTGCTCACTGAGGGAGATCCCAAAAATGGAAATAGCCCGGTGACTGAGCCGTTCCGTGATTTTTTTTAACAACCCCGGCGTGGACAGGAAATCGTCGCCGACCACGGTCAGAAAAGCCAGGACTGCCGGCGTGCGCTGCACGCGGGCCCGGATGTGGCCGACGATCTCAGTGCCGCCTTGCAGGTAATCGCGGTTTTTATAATCCATGATGATGATTTTTTGATCGGGCAGCTTGTGGACGAGCGCCGCGGGATGAACCACCCGCGCACCGCCCCGGGACAGGATTTCAATCTCCTTGACCGAAATCCGGTCGAGGTGACGGTCCGCGCGGACCCGCTTGGGATCGCCGGGCAAGACCCCGGCAACATCCGTGACAATGATCACGCGGTCCGCTGCCAGACATCGGCCCAGCAGGGTGGCGGTGATGTCGCTGCCGCCCCGGCCGAGGGTGATCAACCGGTTCTGATCCATGGCCAGAAAACCGCAGATCACGGGTACGATCCGGCGCCGCAGCCAGGGCCGGAGGTGGTTCTGGCAGGCCTCAGTGGTCTTCGGCAGATCAATGAGCGCCGCTCCCTCCTGGTTGATTTTCTCCGCCGCGAGCGCCTGTTTTTCCACGGCCTGGGCAAAAACCGGCCAGGCGGCGGTGTCGGGGGTGACCGCGATGCTGCGCGCGCCGGCGCGCGTCAAGGCAGCGGCCATGAGCCGTGCGCTCAGGATTTCGCCGAGCCCGACGATCTCGCTGACCTGGCTGATTTCGGCGCGGCCGGGATTCACCCGACGGTAGAGATTGAGCAGTTCCGAGGTTTGATTGCCCATGGCGGAGACCACGACCGCCACTTCATGCGCCCGGCTGAGCCGGCGAATTTTGGCGGCGATGGTATTGATCTGATCGGCCGTCGCCAGGCTCGTGCCGCCGAATTTGATGACGATTCTCATTTTCACTCCTTAAGTTATTTACTCAGACGCCGGTCCGCCGTTGTTTCTCCGCGGACCAGATCGCGAAAATTTTCCCGGCGGCGCACCAGAAAAACCCGGCGGCCCCGCACCAGCACTTCCGCGGGTCGAAGCCGGGAATTATAGTTTGACGCCATGCTGAACCCGTAAGCGCCGGCGCTCATCACGGCCAGGTAATCACCCGGTGCCGCGGCTGGCAGCCGGCGGTTGCGCGCCAGAAAATCACCGGTCTCGCAGACCGGTCCGACCACATCACCCCGGATCCAACGGTGCCCTCGCCGCACCAGCCGGATTTCATGGTAAGCGCCGTACAGGGCGGGCCGGATCAGGTCGTTCATCGCCGCGTCCACGATTATGATCGTCTTGCGCTGGACCGTCTTGCAGGAGAGGACCCGGGTCAGCAGGATGCCGGCATTGCCGACGATCACGCGGCCCGGTTCCAGGATCAACCGGCAACCAGTGGGGCGGATAATCGGAAGCAGGCGACGGGCGAAGACTTCAAGCGCGAACGGCTTCTCGCGGCGGTAAGTAATGCCGATGCCGCCGCCGATGTCCAACACCTTGATCGGCAGACCCTGCCGGCGCAGTTCCTCAATCAACTGGCAGGTTTTTTGCAGCGCGGCGATGAACGGCGACAAGCGGATGATTTGCGAGCCGATGTGCTGGTGTATGCCGATTATCTCCAGAAAAGACAGCCGCCGCGCCTGGGCCAGGATGCGGGGCGCATCCGCCATCGCCGTGCCGAATTTACCCGTGGCCAGGGCCGTGGCAATGTAAGGGTGCGTCCGGGGATTAATGTCGGGATTGATCCGCAGCCCCACCGGCACGACGACGCGCCGGCGCCGGCCGAGTTGATTGATTCTTTGCAACTCATCAAAGGAATCAGCGATGATCAGGGAAATTTTTTTCCGAATGGCCGTTTCCAGCTCGTCGTCGGTCTTGCCCACGCCGCCAAAAATGATCCGCGATGGGGTAAAACCGGCCCACAGCGCGCGGTGCAGTTCGCCCTGCGATACAATGTCCACGCTGCTGCCCAGCCCGCGCAGGCACGCCAGCACGCCGAGGTTCGAATTCGCTTTGCAGGAATAGGCGATGGTCACGGGATAGCCCTGCCAGGCCTGGAGGATGCGGTTAAAGTGCTTGGCCATGGTGGCATATGAATACACGTAGAGGGGGGTGCCATACCGCCGGGCCAGCGCGGTCAGGCTGATGCCCTCGCCGTGTAACCGGTTATGCCGGTAACGGAAGTGGTTCATAACGGCTCCGTTTTTTCCAGGAAAAAAGTTTTCAAGTAGTCGCTTTCCGGGAAGCCGAGTAGCACGGGATGGTCGGGCGCGGCCTTGCCTTCGTACCGGATCAGCATGCGGCAGCGGGTATCGGCGGCGGCCTGCCGCAGGGCCGTGAGGAATTCATACCGCGTGATATGATAAGAGCAGGATGACGTGATCAGGCGGCCGCCGGGCCGTAAAAGCTGTATCGCCCGCAGGTTGATTTCCTTGTAGCCGCGCAGGGCATCGAATTTTTTCTTACGGGATTTGGTGAAAGAGGGCGGGTCCAGGATAATCGTGTCAAAGGTTCGTCCTTCATTCACGAACCGGCGCAAGGCGGTAATCGCGTCGTCGTTGGCAAATTGGACCGCCAGGTCGTTGAGCCGGGCATTTTCGCGCGCCAGCGCGATCGCGTTGTCCGCGGCATCAATGCCCAGCACGTTGCCCTGCCGGGCCGCGTAAAGGGCAAAGCCGCCGGTATAGCAGAAGGCGTCAAGAATCTCACCGCGGGCGTACTCTTTTGCCTGGCGACGGTTGGCGCGCTGGTCGAAAAAGAAGCCGGTTTTCTGGCCGTTGCGGACATCCACCAGAAAGCGCAGCCCGTCCTGTTCGATCTCGATGCGCGCCGGTATTTCTCCACACACGACCCGGTCCACAGGTTCAAGGTTTTCGAGTCGGCGCAAACTGCTGTCCGATTTTTCATAGATTCCCGGCGGCGAGCAGAGATCCTGTAAAATCCGGATAACCGCATCCTTCATCTTTTCCATGCCCTGGCAGTTGACCTGCAGCACGAGGTGGCCGGCATACTGATCGACAATCAAACCCGGCAGGCCATCGCTTTCACTGTAAACCAGGCGGCCGCTGCTGCCAAGACCGGCGCGCGCGCGCACCGCCTGGAGGATCCGGCGGCGGATGAGCTCCTCATTGAATTCCTCGTTCGCCTCGGTGAGCAGGCGCAGGGCGATCAGCGAATGGGGATTGTAGAACGCCGTGCCAATGAAACGGCGCTGCTCCTCGACCCGGACCACGTCACCGGCGTTGGCGTTTTCCGCCCGGATGATTTCATTGGAAAAAATCCAGGGATGACCGGGATGGCGTCGTTGGACAATCACCTTGATCATGGTGGACGGTGAAAACCGGTTACAATGCGGCGAAGGGACGCCGGCGGTTATTTCTTGGACGCGCTGAATACGTCCAGGACCGGCACCACACTGCTGCCGGAGACCACCGAGGGCAGGCGGCCGTCCCATTTTTCCAGCGCCAGCCGCTCATTTTCAATCCGGCGCAGTTCCAGCAGACCGGTGGTGACCTGCTCTTTCTGGAGCCGGAGCGCCTCGGCTTCGGCCTTGGCCTGTTCGATCTTCTGCTGGGCTTCCATTTTAACCCGGTCCAGATCACGCTGGGCTTTAAGGGCCAGCTGAGAGGCTGTTACCTTGGCTTCAATCGCCTTGGTGAAATCCGGCGAAAAGGAAAAATCTGTGATGGACAGCGCGTCCAGGATCATGCCGTGGATCTTCAACCGTTCAATCAAGAGCAGTTCAATTTTTTCTTTGACGCGGGGGCGTTCCGTGATCAGTTTCTCGGCGTCAAACTGCGCAGTGGAAGCCTTGACCGCCTCCTGGATCGCGGGTTTGATGATGCGGTTTTCGTATTCGCGGCCCAGGGTTTGATAAACCCGGCCGACCATGGACGGATCCAGGGAATAGTTCAGGGTGACCTTGGTGGACACCTCCTGCAGGTCACGGGAGGCGCTGGCCGCGGTTGCTTCATACGCCTCGACGCGCACGCTCATGATCTCCACGCTCTGGATGAACGGCACAATGATGAAGAAGCCCTCACCGAGAATGCGGCCGGTGACCGCGCCGAAATTGAGCACCACGCCGCGGTGGCCGGCGGTGATCATGCCGATGCTTGAGATGAAGATTATCGCCAGCACAAAAAGGCCGAGGCCCATGAAAAAACCGCGCCAGTCAATTCCCATGGACCATTGCCGAACATTGGAAATGAAATCCTTTTCCGGTTTCTTGATTTTCAGCGTCCAGATAAGCCAGATGATGATGGATATCACCACGATGACAAATTTTAAAAAGCCGATCATGCATACTCCTTTCGCGACGCCAATGCCCGTCGCTTTTTACGGCTGGTTATTATAGTGAAGTTTCGCGCAAAGTCAATGCTGGAGGCACTTGTAATTTTCTCTTGTTTGCATATAATACCGTCATGAAAATAATTATTCTGGGTGCCGGTCAGCAGGGACGGATTGCCGCGCAGGATCTGGCGCGCACCGGTTTCCCGGTAACGGTGTTAGACCGGGATCAAAAAAACCTTGGCCGGCTGGCTGGTTTTTCCGGCATCACGACCCGGCGTTTTGATGTCGCGGATGAGCCGCGATTGGTTGCTTTGCTTAAGCATTTTGATCTCGCGCTCGGTGCTTTACCAGCGGCGCTCGGATTTTACGGTATGCGCTGTGCGGTGAAAGCGGGTATCGATCTGGTGGACATGTCGTATCTGCCAGAAGATCCCTTCCGCCTTGACCGCTCCGCCCGGGCCCGGGGCATCCGGATCGTGCCGGATGCCGGCTACGCGCCGGGTCTCAGCAACATTCTCTGCGCGGAGGGCCGTCGGTTATTGAAAAAAGTAGATCGGCTGCGCATTCTCGTCGGCGGTATCCCCCAGCAACCGGTGCCGCCGTTCAATTACCGCATGACCTGGTCGCCGGCGGATCTGCTGGCCGAGTACACGCGGCCAGCCCGCATCTGGAAAAATTTTCGCCCGGTGGTTGTTCCGGCTTTGGAGGGCGTCGAGGAATTAAGCGTCCGCGGTGTCGGCCGGCTCGAATGCTTTTACACGGACGGCCTCCGCACACTGCTGACGACTTTCCGTGATGTCCGGGATATGGAAGAAAAGACCATCCGCTACCCGGGCCATGCCCGGCTTTTCAAGACCTTGATTGAGGCGGGCTACCTTTCTCGGAAACCCGTGGCCGTTAATGGCCGCCGGCTTGCGCCGTACGACTTCACGCTGGCCTATCTTAAATCAATTCTCGACCAGGGCAGTCCGCGCGACCTCACGGTTTTGATCGTGGCCCTTCGAAACAAAAAACACCGCCGGCAGTATGTCTGCGTCGACCGCTATGATGAAAAGAACCGCATCACTTCTATGGCCCGCATGACCGCTTTTTCCGCAGCCGTGATGTGCCGGGTGATCAAGCAATATCCGGACCGCGGAGTGATTCCGCCCGAATACCTGGGACGGGATGAAGGCCTCTGCTCTTTCATCAAGAACGAACTCAAAGCCCGCGGCATCATTATCCAGGAAAGCGGCACTTAAAAACGATCGTTCTTTGCGCGGAGCCGGCGCCTTGACATTTTAATCCGGGCCGGTTATTATCCTGATGTGAAAATCAAGTTTTCCTGGACGCCCTATCTTTTCCTGTTGCCCGCGCTATCCGTGATTGGCGTCTTCCGCCTCTGGCCGATCTTGCAGGCCCTGCGCCTCAGCCTGTACCGCTGGTCAATCGCCGGCCCGCAGGCGTTCATCGGCCTGAAAAATTATCTCCGGATCCTGTCCGATCCCCGCTTTTTTCAATCCCTGGGCAACACCGGCTGGTACGTACTCGGCGTGGTGCCGATAACCATTGCCCTGGCGGTTTTCTTCGGTCTTTTACTCAACCGGCTGGGTCGCAGCCGCGGCGTTTACCGGACAATCTACTACCTGCCGATGGTGACCTCAATCGTGGCGGTCGCCGTGGTCTGGAAATGGATTTTCAATCCGGACCGGGGTCTGGCTAACGCCTTTTTCGGCGCACTCGGCATTGACGGTCTCAAATGGCTCAATGACAGCCGCGGCCTTCTTCAACTGCTGCTTGCGCCCTTCGGCATTCCGGTCGCGGGATTCTGGGCCGGTCCTTCCCTGGCTTTGACCGCGTTGATCATCATGGCGATCTGGCACAGCCTCGGTTACTGCACCATCATTATTTTGGCTGCGCTGCAGGACGTGCCGGCCTCCTACGATGAAGCTGCCCGGCTTGACGGCTGCCGCGGCTGGTCGCGGTTCTGGCACATCACCCTGCCCGCGATTTCCCCGGCCATTTATTTTCTGCTGATCACGCAGTCTATCGTCGCCTTCAACGCGTTCACCCCGGTTTTTGTCATGACCCAGCCGCCGGGCGGTCCGCTGGGCACAACCTCGCTGGTAGTTTACTACCTGTATGAGCAATCATTCCGCTTCTGGAACCTGGGCTATGCCAACGCGATCGCTTTTGTCCTTTTCCTCCTGATTTTTTTGGTCACCCGTTTTCAAAAAAAATTCCTGGAACAACGCGTGCTTTATGAATAAGCGGCTGATGACGCACGCGGTGCTGATCCTGGCCGCGGCCGGCATGATCCTGCCTTTTGCGTGGATGGTGCTCACCGCTTTGAAAACCCAGAACGAAGCCCTCCGTTTTCCACCGACTCTCTGGCCGCAATCACTTCGCATGAGCAATTTTCTGGAAGCATTCCGGGAAGTTGATTTCACGCGCTATTTTATCAATACCGTGCTCATGACCGGGGGCATAACCCTGGCCGTGCTCGTCACTTCGGTTTTGGCCGCGTATGCCTTTGCTCGACTGACCTTCCGCGGCCGAGATTTTTTATTTAGTCTTTTCCTGGCGATGATGATGGTGCCCATGCCGGTTTACCTGACGCCTTCCTACGTGATCTTGAGCCGGCTGGGCTGGATCAATACTTTCCTGGCGCTCATCGTACCGTGGAGCGTCAATGTCTTTGCGGTTTTTCTTTTGCGCCAGCATTTTAAAACGCTGCCCCAGGAACTGTTTGATGCGGCGCGGCTCGACGGCCTGAACGATCTGCAGATTTTGATCCGGATTGTCGTGCCGCTTTCCCGGTCCATGCTGATCGTGATTGCAATTTTTGAAATCATCACCTCGTGGAATTCGTTTCTCTGGCCTTTGATTGTCACCCACTCTGATGCCATGCGCACGATCCAGACCGGTCTGTCTTACTTTGCTCAGGCCGAGTCGACCAATTACCCCTTGCTTTGCGCCGCGGCGACCTTCACCACCCTGCCTTTGATCATCCTGTATTTCTTCCTGCAACGCCAGATCGTGCAGTCCTACCACCGCACGGGAATAAAGGAATAGGTGTGGGGGTGGCTCATGCGCGGTCGGCGGACGCTTTTGGGAAAAGCAGACCAGCGGGGAAGATCAATAAGCAATCACCGGAGGTTTCATGAAAGTACTTTGTCGTACGCTGACATTTTTGCTTTTTATCTTTGCCGGCTGCGAATTGCGGATCCAGCGGGTCCGTGAGTTCCAGCCAGAGGGATCAGGCGTCAATTATCAGATCAACGGCTTTGTTGACCTTGGCACGAAATACTTAACCGGCGCCCGCTGGTCGGCCGGCGGCCAGCCGTCCTGCGTTCTGTCTGTTTGGAACGAAAAAGATCAAACCGTCTGGAACGCCCTGTATACCGCTGACCACATCTCATCCAGCGTCGGCAAAGAAGTGGCGGTTTTTTTATCCCGGTTGAATTCACCCGCCCGCATTTTTATTCTGATCCAGGCCGTGGATACCGCAGGCCAGAACCAATTGATTCTGGCCGAATACGATTCGCTGGGCGTGCGGCATTGCGACCGGGTGGTGGCAGCCAGCAAGGAACCGGTTTCGGGCACGATGCTGCCGGATTTTGCCCGGGGCTTGATTTATGTCACGGGCTGGATCAGGGAGACAGATGATGTTCCGACCCTGTACATTTTCCGTTATCGGCCCGAAACCAGGGGCACCTGGACCAGAAAATACCGTGATCCCGGTCTACGTTTCCCGGATCTGCGCTGGTGCCGGACGGCCGGAAAAGATTTTATCGCCGCCGGGATCCTGGATGACGCCGGCGATGTGTTTTATTTTCGATTTGACAGCCTGGGTGGATTCAAAAAGCTGGTGCGGCATGAATCTCCGGAAACCGAGGCCGGGGTTCCTGTAATCGCCGGCAGTGCCGAGGGTGGAATTGCCTTGGCTGCAGGTAGCGAAGGCCAGGGAACCGGTGCCGACTATCTAATTTTGAACTACGATGAACAGGATCACCTGCGCTGGGCCGAACGGGTAGACGGCCCCGGGCATGGCGATGATGTGCCCGTGCAATTAGCCACGGTCGGCGACGGCTCAATTTATATCACCGGCGCGGGCACGGCTGCCGGCGATCAGCCGGCAGTCATGACTGTCAAGTATCATCAAGACGGCGCAAGGCAGTGGCTTCGGATTTTTACGGGTAAACATGGCCGGGCGGTTTATCCACAATGGCTGCATTACAGTCTAAAGGCCAAGCACTATCCCGGCCAGGAAATCGGTTCGAACCTGCTGATCGCCGGTACCAGCGGTGACCAAGCGCTGGTCCTGAGATACCGGCAAAACGGTCTCGAAGCCAGCCTGCAATTCGGACGCCGGCGCCGGGTTTGCACGACCGCGGCGGTTAACGACCGCTACCTGGTTGTGAATTACGAAGAAGACGAAAGAGCTGGCACGTACCTGGTGCGTTTTGGACCATTCGAGATCCCCGGAATAAAAAGGTGGGATTGAGCAAAAGTAACATTCTGCTGCCTGTCAGAAAAGTGTATACTTTTATTTTGTGGTCATCGCCTTACATACCGTTAACCTTGTTACGTTGAAGATCTTCGCAATTTCGTTGTAATTATAATCAAATTCTTCCGCCATTATCTGAAACGCCCTATGACGCAATGCTTTTTCTTTTCTGCCTTGTGGATGAAGCAACTGCTCTTGATCGACAGCCAAATCTTCACTAATCAATTTAACTATATTATATGGTTTTATTTTTACTCTTTTGTTATCTCTATTAATTTTTTTTATATTTAAACAAAAAGATTTATCGCCGACCACGTTATAATCGCTTTTCTCCCAATCAATCGGGTCGTCCTGTTCTCCTTGAACAAAATATATGTATTCATTTATTTTTTCTTGATATGATAAATGTTCTCCGAATTGATCAAGGATAATTGCCGGCTTTACGAATTCAACTGGTTTCAGGCCAATGAAACGATGGTAACTGGTCCATTCGTACTTTCTTGGATCTTGCACTATGCCGGCTTCCACTGCCTGGCGGTGAATATATCTGGATAAATACAATCCATAGTTATTGAGTTGGACGATTTTATTATTGTATCTTTCCCCAAAAACATGACCAACTCGATTAGTCTCGCAATTATAGTACCGCGCGTGCACGCCATGTAAGTCTTTCATAAAATAAGGCATGGTGTTTGACTTATCATATATAAATAAGTGGATATGCCACTGCATCAATGCATAGGCGATAACTTCAATTTTATATCTTTCGGAGAAATGCGCGAGCAGGTTTAAATATTTTAAATAATGATCCGGCTGAGTAAAAATATGGTTACGATTATTCCCCCATGCGTAAATATGATGATATAAATTTTCACCGCTCAAACGTC
>CBFGIH010000007.1:0-18791 GCA_965648775.1 Caldifarciminota bacterium
GGGCCTTGAGCCGGGCGCTCCTTGACTTCTTCATGGCGTCCAACTCCCGCAGAAGCAGGAGCTTTTCCAAAGGCTCCATCAGATGGTACCATCGACGGTCTACCCAAGAAGACTTTTTTTAAACTGCGCCAGTTCCAGGGCCTGCTGGCCGATTAATTCCTTGAGCTGGTTGTTCTCCTGGCGCAATTTACTGACTTCATCGGGCGTGGCGCCCCTTAAGGTATCGCCTTTCAATCGCTCCTTGCCCGCTTCCATGAACTGCTTGAGCCAGCTGTAGTAGATCGACGGGCTGATGCCTTCCCGGCGGCAGATATCGGTGATCGGCAGCTCCTTGCGGAAGCCCTCAAGCACGATCCGGATCTTCTCCTCGGCCGTGAATCTACGCTCGGTTGCCTTCCGGACCCGGCGGATTAATTTGGCGGAGCTGCCTGGCGGGGTTTGCTCTTCAACGGCGGTGTTGCTTACTTCGTCCATAAAACCTCTTCAAAGGGTATTATATTATACCCGGGTTTATGGCCGGATCAACCTTAAAGTCTCCAACTAACTATATACAATTTGTCCAATGGACGCTGAAACAGAACACTAGCCTTGTTAAGCAACAGATGGTATTAAACGACAACTATTTTTTATAAATTTTCAAGCATCATAATCCGTCGACCATTCTTATTGACTTTCCGCCGGTTTTCCGTATAATACCCTCGCGGGTCATTAGCTCAGGTGGTAGAGCATCGGATTTTTAATCCGGTGGCCGCAGGTTCGAATCCTGCATGACCCATATTAAAGACTTGTTTCATTAGTCTTTGTTGTCTGCCTGGTCTTTTAAGTTTAAATCGGAGAAACCAAGAAGACCAAATAGACCAGATAAATAAAATGAATTTAATATATATCATCCTGACCACCCTCATCACCCAGGCATCGGAGATCACCGTCTACTTCTTCTACAAGCCATCTTGCGGTCACTGCCAGGATATCCTGCAAACCGATCTGCCTGCTTGGCAGGCGAAGTACCGTTTTGTTTTAAAAAAATACGATATTGATCTTCTGGAAAATCTTCAACTATTAGAAAAAATGGAAGCAAAAGTGGCAGACAAGACTGATGATTTACCAGTGGTCTTTATCGGCGATTCAGTATTTTACGGCCCAGAAGAAACCCGGGCCAAATTCGGTTCCACCCTGAAATTACTGGCGGGCGGCAAACCGCCGGTCAACCCGGATACGATCCGGCCGCCCGCGGACACGGTCGTGTGCCTGGCGGATACGGTCAACCTTTATTATTTTTATCAAGCAGAGTGCTCCGAGTGCGGCCGCACCGAAGCCCTACTGGCAGGCATGACGAAAAAATACCAGCCAATCCGGATCTGGCGCTACGATCTTTTCAACGATTCAAGCAAATTGCTTTACGAAGCCCTGGCTGCAGCCCGGGGAATTCCGGAAAACCAGCGGCTGGTCGCGCCCACGATCATCATCGGGGACGACTGGCTGATCAAGGATATCCCCTCGTCAGCCCTGGAAGATTTGATAAGAAAATATCCAGCGGGCAGCCCGCGGCTCGATACGATCTCGATCGGCAGCGCCGGCAGCATAATCAGCAATCGTTTCCAGACTTTTTCCGCATTGGGCGTCCTCGCTGCGGGTTTTTTGGACGGCATTAACCCCTGCGCGTTTGCCACCATTGTTTTCTTCATCAGTTACCTCGTTTTTGCCGGCCGCAGACGCCGGGATATCATGATCATGGCGCTTTTTTTCATCTTGGCGGTTTTTATTTCATATTTTGCCATCGGCCTGGGCGCCTACCGTCTTCTGCATTTTTTTGCCGGCTTTAAGTTCCTCGCCGTGATCATGTTCCGGCTTTTCGGCATTATGGCGATCGTACTCGGTATTCTTAGTTTATATGATTTTTATGCCGCCCAGCGGGGCCAGACCAGCAAAATGATCCTGCAGCTGCCCTTGATCATCAAACAGCGCATCCATAAAAGCATCAAGGAAAAAACTGGTTCGGGCGGTATCATCATCGGATCCCTGACCACCGGATTCCTGATTTCGTTCCTGGAGTTTGGTTGTACGGGCCAGGTGTATCTGCCGACTATCACCTTCATCATTGCCCAGCGGGGTTTATCGCTGCAACCGATTGGCTATCTGCTCTTATACAATTTAATGTTTATCCTCCCTCTGGTCGTCATTGCTTTGGCGGCTTCGATTCTTTCCACTCAGCAAACCGCCGCGTTTTTAGAAAAAAAGATTCCGCTGGTGAAAATGGTCACGGCGTTTTTGTTTTTCGGTCTGGGTGTCGCTTTGTTATTGACCACCTGACGAAAAGGATTAAAGACATCGGATAAATCTTACTGTTACCGATGCACGAGGGATGGGAAACAGGCTAAGGGAGAATTATAATGATCAATAAAAGGAATATCATTATCATGGCTATCGCTGTTCTTATTTTCGCATTCATCATCATCAAGAACCTGCCCAGCGAAAAAAAGAAAGTGGTGCGGGACATCAAGGCCCTGGCGCAGTACGTGGAACAGGAATACTGGGAAGCCATGGTCCCCTACCTGGATCCGGCGTACGCTGATCCCCACGGCCTGACTTATCCGGCCCTGCCCTTGCTTTTCAAGGGTTTTTTTCAGGAAGTGGATTCGATCGAGGTCTGGCTGGGCCGGATTAAACCGCGCATTGATTCCATCCCGGGATCCGCGGTTTATGCCACGTGCAGTTTAGAGGTTAAGGTGATCGGCCAGACCGAAGCCGGGCCGGTGCTGGTGTATGGCGAAGCCATAAAACCAGGTTGGGTGCGGGTTTATCTGAAAAAAGCCGGTGACCGTTACCGGGTTTACCGCGCGGACTATTGAAAATAGGAGCCGGCGCCATCAAATGATGGGACAGCCGGTGATGGGTAAGGTAGTTTAACTTTCCTCTTGACAACTTTTTGTTTTTGAATATACTCACCCGCTTATGAATACCGAACCTCGGAACCCTCGTCACTCAGAAAAAGGTGACATCAGGATTTCTGTTACCCACCAGGTCATTTGGGGTTGGTGGCGGCGACAGGGGCTTGTCTCCGAGGTCGGGGTATAACCCAGCGCTAACCCGCTAAACACAGAACCCGGATACAAGGATTGCCCGATGAACAGATCATGCTGTTCTTTTTTTATGCCTGGATGCGGATACCGTGTAACGATATCTGCAATATTCATCCCCAACAATTATCCGATAACAAGGCAGTCTCTCTTATTAAAATTCTTCTGCAGCAACGCGCTTCAGCGCACAAACCATAAAAGGAGAAAAAATGGACATTAAGAAAATTCTCCAGGGGGTTATTGCCGGTCGAGATCTTGCCGAATCCGAAGCGCAAACCGCGGCCGAAGCGATCATGACTGGCGCGCTCACCGAAGCCCAGATTGCCGGGTTGTTAATCGCCCTGCGCATGAAAGGCGAAACCGTCGATGAAATCACGGGGTTTGCCCGGGCCATGCGCAGCCGATGCCGGCCGGTCATCTGCGGTTCAGACCGAATCGTTGACACTTGCGGCACGGGCGGCGATGGTCAAAACACTTTTAACATTTCCACGGCGAGCGCTCTGGTCGCCGCGGCCGCGGGCTGCCGAATTGCGAAGCACGGCAACCGTTCGGTTTCCAGCCGCTGTGGCAGCGCCGACGTATTGAATGCCCTCGGCATCAATATTGAACTGGAACCCCGGCAAGCCGCGCAGGGACTTGAGGAAACTGGTTTTGGTTTCCTGTTTGCGCCCAGGTTTCATCCGGCGATGGCGGCGGTCGCCAAACCCCGCAAAGAACTCGGCGTGCGCACCATCTTCAATATTCTTGGTCCCCTGACGAATCCGGCGCAGGCGAAACGGCAGGTGCTGGGCGTATGCGAGGCATCGCTGGTGGAACCAATGGGACAGGCCCTGCAGCGCCTGGGCGTTAACCACGGTCTGGTTGTTCATGGCCAGGATGGTCTGGACGAAATTTCTCTCAATGCGAAATCATTGGTCTGTGAAATTCGATCCGGCGCAACGCACACCTTTGAGATTGATCCGGCGGATTTCGGTTTTGCGCCAGCCGAGCCCGATGCCCTGCGGGGCGGCGACGCTGAGGAAAATAGCCGCTTCATCTGCTCGATCCTAAAAGGCGCGACCGGACCCCGGCGGGATATCACCCTCTTAAATGCGGGTGCGGCCATTTATGTGTCCGGCATGGTTCAGACCTTAGAAGAAGGCGTTGCCCAAGCGCAGGCCGCGATCGATTCGGGCCGGGCCTATAAAAAACTGGCGTTGCTCCGCGAATATTACCGGCGGCCATGATGAAAATCCTGGATGAGATCATCAAGGTCAAAAAAGCTGAAGTCCGCCGGCTGAAGAAAAGCGCGGCGGCGCTCCCGTTGGTCCGGCGCCAAACGCCGGTGCTTGATTTCCAGCGCGCCCTGATCACCAACCGGCCGGCGGTCATTGCCGAAATCAAATTCCGCTCTCCCAGTCGGGGATTGATCCGAAAAAGACAGGATCCGGCAATGCTGGCCAAAGGCTACGAGCGTCAGGGCGCCGCGGCGGTGTCGGTTCTTACGGATGAAATATTTTTCGGCGGTCGGCTTGCTGATCTCAACCAGATCAAGCAGGCGGTTGCGATCCCGGTTTTGCGCAAAGATTTTATCATCGATCCCGTGCAGGTGGACCAGGCACATGCCTGGGGTGCCGACGCGATCCTCTTAATTAAGGCACTTCTTGACCACCGGCAACTGATTCATCTCTTGCAGCACAGCCGGAGCCTCGGTCTGGCCTGCCTGGTTGAAGTTCACGACGAGGATGAACTCCGGGACGTGCTCGATACGCCGGCGGAAATCATCGGCATCAACAACCGCTGCCTGACCGACATGAAAGTGGACCTGCGCACCTCGCTGAATTTGATCCGCATGATTCCGCAGCGCTGTCTCGCAGTCAGCGAAAGCGGCATCAAAACACCAGCCGATATCCGGCAGCTGGCTGCGGCCGGTTTTGATGCCCTGCTGGTAGGAAGCGTGCTCATGGCCAGTTCAAAACCGGCTGATCGTCTCCGACAGCTGGTGCGGACAAGCTGTTTAACCCGGCGAGAACCGCCTGATGCGCATTAAAATCTGCGGCATAACCAATTATCCGGATGCCCGGCAGGCCGTGGAACTGGGCGCGGATGCGCTGGGTTTTATCTTCGCACCATCACCCCGCCGTGTCGGTTTGACGACCGCCCGGCAGATCATCCGGCGGCTCCCGCCCTTCATTTGGGCCGTGGGTGTTTTTCAGAACCAGTCCCTGACCTTTATCCACCGGGTTGTCCGCCAGACCGGTATCAACGCGCTCCAGCTCCACGGCGACGAGACGCCCCTGTTCTGTCAACGCTTATCTTTGCCGGTCATCAAGACCTTCGTCATTAAACCGGCAACCACGGCTAATGATCTACGATCTTTTCTGCAGCGCTACCGGACCGCTGGTTATTTACTCGACGCAGGTTCGGGTACCGGCATTGCTTTTAACTGGGAAATCCTCCGGCAGGTTGACCGACCCCTGATCATCGCCGGTGGTCTGCAGCCGGACAACATCGGATTTTTGATCCAGCAGTACCGGCCTTATGCCGTGGATGTTTGTTCCGGCGTTGAATCTTCACCCGGCCGCAAGGATCATGATCGGCTCCGGCGATTCTTCGCGGCCATCCGCAAGGAGACAAGATGAATTATCAGCAGCCCGATGCCCGGGGTTATTTTGGCAATTACGGCGGCCGGTTCGTGCCGGAAACCATCATGTCGGCGCTGGAAGAATTAGAAAATGCGTTCAAGCGGCTCTGGCCCGAGCCAGCGTTCCAGGAAGAATTCCGGCAGCTGCTTCATGATTTTGCCGGCCGCCCCACACCCCTTTACCGGTGTGCCCACTTCGCTGCCGGCCCATCGGCAACGCAGCTTTACTTAAAACGCGAGGATCTCGCTCACACCGGCGCGCACAAAATCAACAACACTATCGGTCAGGTGCTGCTGGCCTCGAAGATGGGCAAGCGCCGCGTGATCTGCGAGACCGGCGCTGGTCAGCACGGCGTGGCCACGGCTGCGGTCTGCGCCCGATTTGGCCTGGAATGCGTGGTCTACATGGGCGCGGAGGACTGCCAGCGCCAGCAGCCGAACCTCCGCCGCATCAAACTCCTGGGCGCGTCCGTGATACCGGTGTCGTCCGGCGCGCGCACACTGAAAGATGCAACCAACGAAGCCATGCGCGACTGGGTGACCAACGTGGCTACGACTTATTACTGCCTGGGCTCGGCCGTAGGCCCTCACCCCTACCCGCTTATGGTCCGGGAATTTCAGAAAATTATCGGCGAAGAAACTCGGGCTCAGATTCTACAAAAGACCGGTCGTCTGCCCGACCTGCTCATTGCCTGCGTGGGCGGCGGCAGCAACGCCCTGGGTCTGTTTTACCCTTTTCTCGAAGACCCCGTGCGCCTGATCGGCGTCGAGGCGGCCGGACAGGGCATGGCTACTCATCTGCATGCCGCCACACTTAATTGCGGCCGGCCCGGCGTTCTGCATGGCATGCTCAGTTATCTTTTACAAAACGCTGATGGGCAGATCCTGCCCACCCATTCGGTTTCCGCCGGTCTGGATTATCCGGGCGTGGGGCCCGAGCACGCGTACCTGAAGGACTGCGGCCGGATCGAGTACCTGGCGGTCACGGACGAGGAGGCAATGCAGGCCTTTCGCCGGCTCAGCCGTACCGAAGGCATTATTCCCGCCCTGGAAAGTGCGCACGCCCTGGCCCAGGCTTTTAAAATCATACAGACCGATCCGCCGCCCATAATCATTGTCAATCTTTCCGGCCGAGGCGACAAGGATCTGCCGCTGGTGGAGGTATGATGGAAACCATCACCGAACTCTTCGATCAGTGCCGGCGTCAGCAGAAAATCGCATTGATCCTCTATGCCACCATGGGCTTTCCCAGCCGGCGGGCTTCACTGGCTTTGATTCAAGCCCTGGCCGAGGCCGGAGCCGATATGATCGAACTGGGTGTGCCCTTTTCTGATCCGGTGGCTGACGGTCCATCCATTCAGTATGCCAGTCAGTCGGCCCTGGACCAGGGTATTACCCTGGAACAAATTCTGGCCGATGCCGCATCCTTACAAATTTCCAAGCCGCTCGTGCTCATGTCCTACTTGAATCCGCTGCGGGCTTATGGCTGGGAGCGCCTGTTCCCGCGTTTATATGCCTGCGGTATCCGTGGTCTGATTATCCCAGACCTGCCCGTGGAGGAAGCAACGCAAATCAGTGACGCCGCGGCTGATCACCAGCTGGATCTCATTTTGCTGGCCGCTCCGACTTCACCCGCGGACCGTATCCGCCGGATCACCGCGCAGAGCCGGGGTTTTGTCTATTGTGTGAGCGCTGCCGGTACTACCGGTTCCAGACCGAGCCTGGATGCGGGTTTGAATAAGTTCCTGACCGCGGTTCGCCAGGCCACGGATAAACCCATCGCCGTGGGCTTTGGCATATCCCGCGCCGAGCATGTCCGTGAGCTGAGGGGTCGGGCTGAGGGCGTGATCGTCGGCAGCCGTATCGTGGAGGCGGTGCGGAATCAAGAAGATGTCAAATCAATCGTGGCGGCCCTGCGGGTCGCTGCTCAAGGAGGATAATATGCTGGTCGTCATGCATGCCAAAGCCCGGCCGAAAGAAATCCGGCTGGTCTGCCGCGTGATAAAATCAATGGGGCTGGTTCCTCATCCGATTCCTGGCAGTCTGCGGGTCGCCATTGGCATCACGGGCAACCAAGGCGTGGTCGATACTAGCCGCCTGCGCGGCCTGCCCGCCGTGCAGGAAGTAATCCCGGTGACCAAACCGTTCAAGCTGGCGAGCCGGGAAATGCAGCCGGATAATACAATGATCAAAGTCGGGCCGGTTCAAATCGGCGGCGCCGCGCCGGTGATCATCGCCGGTCCCTGCGCCGTCGAATCCCGGGAACAAATGCTGACCACGGCCCGGATCGTGAAAGCGATGGGCGCGAACATGCTCCGGGGCGGTGCGTTCAAACCGCGCACATCGCCCTACGCCTTTCAGGGTCTGGGCAAGAAGGGATTGAAAATCCTTGCGGAAGCCCGCGAGCAGACCGGCCTGCCGGTCGTTTCCGAAGTCATGGACACCGAAGATTTCGAACTCGTTCAGCAATACGTGGATGTCCTGCAGATCGGCGCCCGTAACATGCAGAATTATTCGCTCCTGCGCAAGGCGGGCCGCGGCCGCAAGCCGGTTCTATTAAAACGCGGTCTGTCCGCGACTCTCACCGAATTTCTGCTTGCCGCGGAATACATCATGGCCGAAGGTAACCGTCAGGTCATTCTCTGCGAGCGGGGCATCCGGACCTTTAACGATTATTCCCGCTACACCCTGGATATCACCAGCATCCCGGAATTGAAGCAGATCACCCATCTGCCGGTGCTGGTCGATCCCAGCCACGCCGCAGGTAAAAGATGCCTGGTCCAGTCCTTAACGCGCGCCGCGCTCGCCGCCGGCTGCGACGGCGTGCTGGTCGAAGTCCATCCCCGGCCGGATCAGGCTTTGTCTGACGGCGCCCAATCCCTGACGCCGGATATGTTCTCGGATCTGATGCGGGACATAAAGATCCTTGCCGGCCTTAAACCTCTGGCTGGTTCATGACACGATCTTCGGTTTCGGCCATCCCATATCAATTCAAGTTAGTGAAGGACGTCGCGGCGGCGCCACTTGATGTCTTTGAAAAACTTTACGGCGCTGACCGTTATGGCTTTCTTTATGAATCCCTGGAAACCTCTGGCAGCCGGGGTCGGTATTCTTTTTTAGGCGGTCGGCCCTTGCAGGTCATGCGCAGCCAGGGCGCACATTATGTGATTGAAACTGATGGCCGGCAACAGCATTGCATCGGCAATCCTTTTGACTGGCTTCGCGCTCAGGTGCAAAATGCTCCTGCGGTTCCACGGCTCAAGCCCTTTCCCGGCGGCGCAGTTGGTTATGCCGGTTACGATGCGGTCCGCTGGTTTGAAAAAATCCCGGACCGGGCGCCGGCATTTCTCCGGGTGCCCGATCTTTATTTTATTTTTCCCGGCGAGATTGTGGTCTTTGATCATGCTGATCAATCCTGCCGGATCATCCTTTATCACCAGGACCGCCTGCGCCTGACCTTGCTCCAATCCGCCCTGGAACCAAAATCCCGGCCGCGCGTGGCTCAGCCGAACATCCAGGCTGGCCCTCTTTCCTCCAACTGTGGTTATGCGAAATTCATCGGCATGGTCAATAAAGCAAAGGCCTATATTTACGCGGGCGATATTTTTCAGGTTGTTCTTTCCCAGCGTTTTTCCTGCCGAGTCACCAGTCCAGCGTTTACGGTCTATCAGGCCTGCCGCCGCGCCAATCCCTCACCATACATGTATTACCTTAATCTATCCGGCCTGCAGGTCATCGGTTCTTCGCCCGAATTATTGGTCAAGCTGACCGACGGAGAAGTGATGATCCGGCCCCTGGCCGGCACCCGGCCTCGGGGTCGAAACCATGACGAAGACCGAGCCCTGGCCCGGGAACTGCTTCGTGATCACAAGGAACGAGCCGAGCACGTAATGTTGGTTGATCTGGCCCGGAATGATATCGGCCGGGTATGCTCTTACGGCAGTGTCCGGCCCGACTTTTTGCTCAAGGTTGAAAAGTACTCCCGGGTCATGCATCTGGTTTCTGATATCCGCGGCCGACTGGCGCCAGGCCGGGATGCATTTGACCTTTTCCGGGCTTCATTCCCCGCCGGTACGGTAACCGGCGCGCCCAAAATCCGGGCCATGGAAATCATTGACGAGCTTGAACCCCAGCGCCGTGCCATTTATGCCGGTGCGATTGGTTATTTCGGTTATGACGGCAACATGGACATGTGCATCGCCATCCGCACCATCGTCATGAAAAACCGCCGGTGTTACATTCAGGCCGGCGCCGGTATTGTTGCTGATTCTAATCCCCGGCGCGAGTACCTGGAAACGCTGAACAAAGCTAATGCGCTGTTCCGTGCGGTCAACCGTCAGGCGGATGTATGATTGCCGTGATTGATAACTATGATTCTTTTGTTTATAACCTCGTCCAGTATCTGGGCGAACTAAGCGCGGAGGTGGTGGTTTTCCGCAATGATCAGATCACGGTGGCGCAACTGCAACGTGCCGCGCCGCAGGCGATCTTTTTATCGCCTGGACCGGGAACTCCCCGCGGCGCCGGAATCTGTGTAAAAGCGGTTCAGCAGCTGGCAGGTGCAATTCCGATTTTTGGCGTGTGTCTTGGCCACCAGGTGATTGCCGAAGCATTCGGCGGCCTGGTCCGGCCGGCTGGTCAGGTCGTGCACGGCAAGACCTCGCAGGTTTATCACGACCGCCGCTCCATTTATACCGATTTGCCCAATCCTTTTACTGCGACCCGCTATCACTCTTTAATCGTGGAACCACGCGCTCTGCCTCGCTGTCTGGAAATATCGGCCTGGACCAGGGAAGGGATCATCATGGGAATCCGTCACCGGCGGCATCTGGTGGAAGGAGTTCAGTTTCACCCGGAGTCAATTTTGACCGATAGCGGCAAAGACCTCATCCGCAATTTTCTGCGCCAGGCCAATTTTTTAAAACGCGGCCGCGGCATTGGCCTTGCTTCGGGTCGGCGGTTGATGACCCGCCGGGCTTTTCAGCTTAACAAACCGAATCAGCTTTCGGGCTGATCCAGGCTGCGCAGAACGATAAGGGCTTCTGCCACCTGGTCGCGCCGGACCATTATGCGGACGGGTTCGGTGGCGACCACCGGTTCTTCCGGCGAGAAGAAATAATCAAAACCGGCGTCGTCAAACAGGCTTTTAATCAACGTGATCTCCGCCACATTGACGCCCGCATACACTTCTTCATAATATCCCTCGGCGATGGTTTCTCGCGCCTCGTCGTCCGTGGTTGACAATTCCGGTTCTTCTCCCGGCAAATGTTCGACCAGCGGCACGCCGCAATCCGCACATACTCTGACGCCGGCGATATACTCGGCGCCGCACTCAGGACAAATCACTATCCCTCGCTTGGTGCCGGTTGTTCATGACCGTTGAAATCGGGCATAGAATTTCTTGCGTTATAGTATACGAGGGATTCGGGCCAGCGTCAAGGGTAAAAAAACAGGGCCGCCCCTTTCTTGACAAGACGATCTATTTTCTTTATAATATCTCTTATGAATTTTAAAGCGGTTGATAAAGAATTGAATTTTCCGGTTATCGAACACCGGATTCTTGATTTCTGGCAGAAAAACGGAATTTTTGCTCTTTACCAGCAAAAGAACCGGGGCAAGAAAAAATGGTCGTTCCAGGATGGGCCGATCACGGCCAACAATCCCATGGGCGTGCACCATGCCTGGGGCCGTACTTACAAGGATATATTTCAACGCTACCGGACCATGAAAGGCTTTGAGCAGAGATATCAAAACGGTTTTGACTGCCAGGGGCTCTGGGTGGAAGTCGAAGTGGAAAAAGAACTGGGATTCAACTCCAAGCGGGATATTGAAAAATACGGCATCGATCGGTTTGTGGAAAAATGCAAAGAGCGCGTCCACAAGTACTCAATGGTGCAAACCGAACAGTCCATCAGGCTGGGCATGTGGATGGACTGGGGAGAATGGAAAACCGAACTCAATGACCCAGATTGGCTGAAAAAATCCCATTCCTATTACACGCTCAGCGAGCCGAATAATTACACGATCTGGTATTTTCTCAAGAAATGCTTTGAACGCGGTTATATCTACAAGGGCGTGGATGTCATGCCCTGGTGCGCCCGCTGCGGCACGGCGATCAGCGACATGGAAATCGCGACTGAGGGTTACAAGGAATTGTCGCACAAGGCGATATATATCCGCTTTCCGATTCACGGTCGTGCCGGTGAATACCTGCTCGTCTGGACGACCACGCCCTGGACCCTCACTTCCAACACCGGCTGCGCGGTTCATCCGGATCTCAGTTATGTGCGCGTCAGGACCGCCGACGGCATTTACTATCTGGCCAAGAATCTGACCCGGGTCCTGCAGCCGCCTTTTGAAGTCCTGGCGGAAATGCCGGGCCGGGAACTTCTGGACTGGACCTATGACGGGCCCTATGACCACTTGCCCATCCAAAAAGGCGTGGTGCATCGGGTAATTCCCTGGTCGGAAGTCAGTGAAGCGGACGGCACCGGCATCGTGCACATTGCGCCCGGTTGTGGAAAAGAGGATTTTTTGCTGGGTAAGGAATTCAATCTGACCACGATTGCGCCTCTGGACGAAGCGGGTGTTTATCTCGCTGGTTTTGACTGGCTCACCGGCCGCGAGGTCAAGGACGTCGGCCGGCCGATCATCGAGGATTTGAAACAGCGCGGCGTGCTTTACCGCGTCGAAGATTACTCCCACCGCTATCCGGTTTGCTGGCGCTGCGACAGCGAACTGATCTTCCGGCTCGTGGACGAATGGTTCATTTCCATGAAGGAACTGCGCCAGGAAATTATGGAATCAACCCGGCAGGTCGAACGCTGGATCCCCGATTTTGGTTTTGAACGGGAAATGGATTGGCTGCGTAACATGGCGGATTGGTGCATCTCTAAAAAACGCTACTGGGGGCTGGCGCTTCCGATCTGGGAATGCGCCTGCGGCCACTTCACGGTGGTCGGCTCGCGCGACGAACTCAAAAACCGGGCCGCCGCGGGCTGGTCGGATTTTGAAGGTCATCCGCCCCACCGGCCCTGGGTAGACCTGGTGAAAATTAAGTGTGATAAATGCGGCCAGTTGATGTCCCGCATTCCGGATGTCGGCAATCCCTGGCTGGACGCCGGGATTGTGCCGTTCTCCACGATTCGGCCGCCGGCGGACATGCAGAACCTTACCTATGGCTATCCTTTTGATAAAACCTACTGGCAGGAATGGTTTCCCGCCGATTTCATTACCGAATGTTTTCCCGGCCAGTTCCGTAACTGGTTTTATGCCATTTTAACCATGTCCACGGTCCTGGAAAAACGACCGCCCTTCAAGGTTCTGCTGGGGCACGCCCTGGTTCGCGACGAGCACGGCGAAGAAATGCATAAATCGAAAGGCAATGCGATCTGGTTTGATGATGCTGCGGAAAAAATGGGGGCGGATGTCATGCGCTGGATGTTTGCCCGACACAACCCGGTGCAGAACCTTAACTTCGGCTACGGACCAGCCACAGATATCAAAAAAACTCTGCTCACTCTGTGGAACGTCTATTCCTTTTTCATCACTTACGCCCGCATTGATGGTTTTCACCCGTCAGGCAAGAAGCTCTCTGACCGCACCCTGCCCAAACTCGACCGCTGGCTCGTTTCCCGCCTTAACACCCTGATTCGAACCGCGGACCATCAATATGCCGAGTACGATTTGATGCCGCTGGTAAAAGAAATCGAACTGTTCTTCGATGATCTCTCTAACTGGTATCTGCGCCGAAACCGCAAGCGATTCTGGAAATCCGATAATGATGACGACAAGGAAACGGCTTACCTGGTTCTTTATCAGACCCTGGTTACGCTGATAAAATTGATTTCACCCATCATCCCCTTTCTCAGCGAAGAAATGTATCAGAACTTGATCTGCCAGGTCGATCCCGGTGCTCCGATCAGCGTGCACCTCAATGATTTTCCGGTGAGCGATGAATCGCTCATCGACGAAAAATTGGAACGCGAAGCATCCCTTGCCCGCAAAGCCGTATCCCTGGGCCGCGCCGCGCGCAACAAGGCCAACATCAAGGTACGCCAGCCGCTTTCGGAATTGATCATTGATCTGGGGCCCAATCAGCAACACCTGGAACCAGATGATATCGCAGTTATTCTTGATGAACTCAACATCAAGCGCCTGAAGGTCTGCGGGCCCGGCGCGCTGGAAGATTATTATACCATGACCGCTCAACCCCGCTTTGAAAAACTTGGTCCCCGGCTGGGATCACTGCTCAATCCCGCTGCCCAGCAGATCAAAACCTGGACCGCAGCCGAGATCAAAGAATTTATGAAAACGGGCAGCCGTTCGTTGCCGATCGACGGTCAGACCGTAACCGTAACCACGGAAGAAATCGAAATCCGCCGCACAGGTAAACTTTCCTGGGCGGTTGCTTTTGAAGAAGAAATTGGCGTGGGCGTCAATACAACCATCACGCCCGAACTGGAAAACGAGGGCCTGGTCCGGGAACTCATTCATAAAATCCAGGCCCTGCGCAAGGAAGCGAATTTCAACCTGGTGGACCGGATACATATTTCCTGTCAAACCAGCGATAAATTACAAAACGCCATCAGCCATCATGCCGATTATTTGAAAAGCGAAACGCTTGCCCTGGAAATCCGTTTTGAAAAAGAACCAGGCGAGATCAGCCGCGAACTCGATATCAACGGCATCAAGACGGTAATTTCATTAACCCGAATCAAAGGATAAATTATGGCCCTAACCATCACTACGGTTAAAGACCGAAAAGATCTGGACGCGTTTATCCGGCTGCCCTGGACAATTTACCAGGGAAATCCCTGCTGGGTGCCGCCGCTGATGAAAGAAATTCAGGAAATTTTAGATACCAAGCACTATCCTTTTTGGCAACATGCCCGCCGTGAACTCTTCCTGGCCCGGGATAACGGCAAGACGCTGGGCCGGATTGCCGCCATCGTGGACGATAACCATAACCGGTTTCACGAAGAAAAAACCGGTTTTTTTGGTTTTTATGAGTGTGTCAATAGGGATGAAGTCAGCCAGGCCCTTTATGACGCAGCCCGGAACTGGCTAAAAGCGCAGGGCATGGAACGGATGCGCGGACCGGCCAATCCAAGCCTGAACGACGAATGCGCGTTCCTGCTGGAAGGTTTTAATCTGCCACCCACGATCATGATGCCCTATAATCCTGAATACTATCTGCACCAGGCGGAAAAATACGGCCTGCGCAAAATCAAGGACCTTTATGCTTTCATCAAATACGCCCGGGATGGCATTCCCGAACGAATCAAGAAAATGATTGACCGGATCAAAGACCGGACCGGTGTCCGGATTCGACCTTTCAACATGAAAGAATTTGACCGGGACAATCAGTTCCTGAAGGATATCTATAACTCCGCCTGGGAAAAAAACTGGGGTTTCGTGCCCATGACCGAAGAAGAAATGGACCTGGCGACCAAGAAATTAAAACCATTCGCTGACCCGGACTTGGTACTTTTTGCCGAACTGAACGGCAAGCCCGTCGGCATCTCGGTCACGGTCCCGGATATCAATCAAATATTGATTAAACTCAACGGCCGTCTCGGTCCGATCGAAATGCTTAAATTCATGTATTATCGGAAAAAAATCAAGGGCGTCCGCTCCCTGATTGGTGGGGTCATGAAAGAGTACCGGGAATCCGGAATCATCGCCGCCCTTTATTATGAAACCGAATTGGCCGGCAGCCGGCACGGTTACGAATGGTGCGAACTGGGCTGGAACCTGGAAGACAATGATCTGATTAATAAATTCGACGCCGCCATCGGCGGTAAAATCTATAAAAAATATAGATTTTACGAAATCGTCATATAGTTTATTTGATCTGTTTGGTCTCTTTGATTTAAAACCAAAAAGACTAAATAGACCGGAAAGACCAGTATTTCTATGAATTTAACCTTTATCGGCGCCTGCCGCACGGTCACCGGCTCTCAGCATTTAATCGAAGTGGACGGCAAAAAAATCCTGCTGGAAAGCGGGCTCTATCAGGGCCACCGCGCAGAGGCCGAACGAATCAACCGGACTTTCGCCTTCAAGCCCCGGGAGATCAAGGCCGTGATCCTCTCTCATGCTCATCTTGATCACTCCGGGAACCTGCCTCGTTTATACAAAAATGGTTTCACCGCGCCCGTTTATTGCACTCCTGCCACGGCTGATCTCACCCGCCTGCTGCTGCTGGACAGCGCCCACATCCAGGAAAACGATATCGAGCATTTAAACAAAAAACTGGCCGCGCAAAACCAGCCCCTGAAAAATCCCCTGTACACGGTGGAGGATGCCGAAGCAGTGCTCAAGCAAATCCAACCCATTGACTACGGCGTGTCCTTTTTTCCCCTTGAGGATCTGAAAGTAACTTTTTTCGATGCCGGCCATATTCTGGGTTCGGCCGTGGTTCTTTTGGAAACAGCAACCCGTAAATTCCTCTTCTCCGGCGATCTAGGCCGACCAGGCATGCCGATCATCCGGGATCCAGTCGTGGTCTCCGGCGCCCACTACCTTCTGCTGGAATCCACTTACGGCAACCGCACGCATCCACTTCGCGATCGCGCCGAAGAGCAGCTCCGGTCCATCATTCAGACCGCGATTGACCGGCGCGGCCGGGTGCTTATCCCGGCGTTCGCCGTGGAACGAACGCAAATTTTAATTACCATGCTTAAAGAATTTTACGAACGCGGCATCCTGCAGGAGATCCCGGTCTACATTGATAGTCCGCTGGCGACCAATGTCACCGAGGTTTTCCGTAGGCATCCAGAATGTCTTGATGAAGAAATCCGGCAACAATTAAATAATACCGATCCGTTTAATTTTCCCGGATTGCAATATATTCGGGATCAGGAACAATCAAAAAATTTGAACGACCGTTCCGGCCCGATGATCATCATCGCGGGCTCAGGAATGTGCGAAGGCGGCAGGATTTTACATCACTTGATTCACAGCCTGGGCAAAGAAACAACGCAGGTTATTCTGGCGGGTTACCAGGCGCAGGGCACGCTGGGCCGGAAACTTTTGGAGGGCGAAAAACAGGTGTCTATTTATAACGATCGGTATCCGGTAAGGGCACAGATTCATTTTATCGATGCCCTGTCCGCGCACGCCGACGGCCATGACCTGTTTAATTATGTTCAAAAATGCCAGGATCATAATCTGAAAAAAGTTTTTCTCGTGCACGGCGAAATCGAAGAAGCCGTGCCCCTGCAACAGCGGTTGGTCAAACTGGGTATCAAAGTTGAGATTCCAGAAAGCATGACGCAGGTTCAAATCTAATTGCAGTACCATTCACCGCGCGTTAACCGATTTCACGACATCGGGTAAATCTGACCGCGGCCATTATCCCTTGGCAACTTGACTTTTATTTCGATTCTTTTTATAATACTTCATGCAAAATGTGCTGGCCATGGTCCTGGCCGCAGGCCGGGTTGATGAACTATTAACGCTGACTGAATCCCGGCCGAAATCCGCCGTGCCGGTTTTTGGCATATATCGAACCATTGATTTTGTCCTCAGCAATTTGATGCATTCTGGCGTTTCCAATGTTGGTGTTTTATCCCAATTCCGGCCATATGCCTTGCTCAGGCACATAGGTACGGGAGAACATTGGGACTTTATTGGCCGCTCCCGAACTTTAAATATCCTGCCGCCATACAAGGGACAAAAAGGATCTGATTGGTATCAGGGAACCGCAGATGCCATTTATCAGAATATTCCATTTATTGAACATTATAAACCTGATTTTGTTCTTGTTTGCTCTGCTGATCACATATATCGCATGGATTATCAGGATTTATTTAAATTTCACATGGAAAATAAAGCAAAAGTTACTGCCTGCTTTACCCGGGTAATATCAAAATCAAGACGTTTTGGATATGCCGCCATCCAAAAACACAAAGTTATTAAATATGTGGAAAAACCAAAAATTCCACTTAGCAATCTGGCTTCCATGACCATATATTTATTTAAAACAGAATTATTAATTGATATATTAAAATCAAATGCCCGGGAAAAATCCCATGAATTTGGACGTGATATATTACCTGATCTGGTCAGGCAAAAAATGCTTTTTGGCTATAAATTTAAGGAACCATGGTATTATTGTCGAACGATAAATTCATATTACAAAGCGCATCAAGCCCTCTTAAAAAGAGTATTTGACTTGAATGCCTGGCAAATCCGCACCAACCTGATCGAGCGCAACGAAAAAGGAGATCGGGTGCCAGCGCGGATCAATGGAGAAGTAAAAAACTCTATCGTCAGCGAAGGCTGCGTGGTTAACGGCACCGTGATCAAATCGATTATCTCACCGGGCGTAATCGTGGAAAAAGGCGCTGAAGTTCGGGATTCGATTATTCTTCACGATACCAGAATCCTGGCCAACGCGAAACTTAACCGGACGATCTGCGACAAGGACACGGTTATTGCTGAGGATGCCGAGATCGGCCAATACGGCGCCGAGATTCCTTCTAAAGAATATGGTGAACTTCTGGCTGATGGTTTTACCTTGATCGGCCGCGGCGTTAATGTTGCGGCCCGTACCCGGATCGGCGCCAACAGCGTGATTTTCTCTACCGCGCAGAACATAGCTGACGACATCCCAGCCGGGAGCACTCGGAAATGAAAAAAAGCATTGTCGCCATGCTCCTTGCCGGTGGTGTGGGATCCCGCCTTAATATCCTGGCTCAGAAACGAGCTAAACCGGCCATTCCTTTTGGCGGCATCTACCGGATTATTGATTTCACCATGAGCAACATCGCCAATTCCGGCATTGAAATTGTAGGCGTGCTCACGCAATACAAACCACAGTCATTAATGGACCATCTGGATGATGGCCGGCCCTGGGATCTGTTCGGCCGCACCCGTTTCGTGGAAATCCTGCCGCCCAAGACGGGCGAAGCCATATCCGACTGGTATAAAGGAACTTCGGACGCGGTTTATCAAAATCTGGGATTCATCGAAGATTTCGCGCCAGAGCTGGTGCTGATTGTATCCGGCGATCACATCTATCACATGGATTATAAAACCCTGCGGGCATTCCACGAAAAGAAAGGCGCGGACGTAACTGTTTG
>CBFGIH010000008.1:0-2607 GCA_965648775.1 Caldifarciminota bacterium
ATATTTAATAATAATGTGACCGCTGACCTCACAATTGTGTTTTATTATGACCGCGCACCTCCTTGTGCACAAGTAACCACCGTAGCTGTTTAATAAATAAGCGCATAATCCTATTATCATCTTTATTATAATAAATATCTTTTTGCTGTCAAGGGTGAATTTCGACCTTGACCGAAGACGGGTTTTATATACAATTTAATATCTACATAACGAGGCAAAGGAGGCCGTCATGAAACCTGTCAGGGTGGCGCTGGTCTTACTACTTTGCTGCGCAAGCGGATTACCGGAATGTCTAATTCGTTTTGACGCCGATCCGGTTGTCGGATTTGCCGTTTACGAAAAAATTAACGATCATCAGCTGGCATTTGTCGCCGAATCAGAACTGAAGATGCTTAAGCAAAAAGGTGTGTCTTACCGGGTGCTCGATCAAGACACCGAAGATGCCCTGTACCTGCTTGTTTACCCCCACGGCATTGACGCCCAGGCGGCCGCGGCTTACGGCACGATTCTTGATTATTATGAAGACTGTTTTTTGCTTAAAACCACCGAAGACCGGATCCCGGATTTGAACAACCTGCCGATGGAAATCAGCCGTCTGCACCGGACACCGGTTCAGAACGCGCCGGCGCCGGACCTGCCCCAGACCCGGTCCCTGCTGGTTGATACCCTGATCCAGCAGATGGTCAGCCGGGTTTCCGCTGACACCATCCTGACTCTGGACCGCCGGATGCAGCAATTTTACACCCGCTATTCAACCCACGATTCCAACCGGGTGGTGGCGATCAACTGGATCCGGAACAAATTCCTCGGTTACGGCTGCGATACGGTCTATACCCAGCAATTCAGCAGCACTTACGGCCACAACATCATCGGGGTCAAGCGCGGGGAACTGTACCCGTCCCTGAAGCGCTATGTCGTGATCTGCGGTCACATGGACGATGTGCCGTCCAGTGGTTATGCACCCGGCGCGGATGACAATGCCTCCGGCACAGTCGCAGCCATTGAAGCCTGCCGGGTCCTGCGCAATTTCAATTTTGAAAACACGATCGTATACGCCGGCTGGAACGCGGAAGAACAGGGATTGATCGGCAGCGATTCTTTCGCCCACCGCGCCCAGCGCAACAATGACACGATCCTCGGCGTGATCAACTTCGACATGATCGGCTATGTCGCCTCCGCCGGCCGCGACACCATGAACGCCCACTACACGACCGCGGTCCCCGGCTGCAGCCTGTTCGTCTGCCGATTCTTCCAGGCAATCGCGGACACGTACACGCAGTTGAAGATCCGCCAGGTGCGCAACACGGGCACCAGCGGCTCGTCCGACCACGCTTCTTTCTGGCACAGCGGCTACCTGGCCCTGCTGGGTATTGAACGAGTCCTCTGCCCTGGTTACCACACGATTGGCGACTCGATCGGCCCGAGCGGATTCAATAATATTGCCTTTGCCACGCAGGTGATAAAAACCGGTGTGGCGGCCGTGGCCAAACTGGCGGTTCCGATTCACGGCGGCCAGGATGTCGCCGAGCAAACTGCCCGTACCGAGCCATTCCGGCTTGCGATTCAGCCCAACCCGGGCCGGGATTTCCGCATCGCTTTCACGACCCAGTCCCGAGCGCAGCCGTTGCGGATGATCATCTACGACGCCGTCGGGCGAGTGGCTGAAACGCTGTATGATGGCCAGCCGGCAACAGCTGAAGTCGCCGTCAACTGGGCTGGCGCCAAGTGCGCGCCGGGCGTGTACTTTTTAAAATGTGATTACGGCGCCGCACGGGAGGTCAGGAAAATTATCCTCCTGCCCTAAGCAAATGTTAATAAAAAACCCCGGCTCCGCCCCGGGGTTTTTTATGGCTAAATCTCGATAAAAATTGGTTTAGATATGGAATCTGTACGGCAGCGGTTTTATAAGGGGATAAATATGGTTAAGCGTCAATTTATACCAGCCAGCACATTGACAGCATTCCCTTTTTAGTTATTGTTAAACATGTTGCTGCTGCTTTTTATCCTGGCGGTCGCGCCCGGTCTTTTTCTCCTCTGGTATTTCTATCACCGGGACCAGTATGAACGCGAACCCAAAAAACTCATCTTCAAAGTCTTCAGCTTCGGCGGCCTGTCTATCATTCCCGCTATCATCCTGGAATTGACGCTGGAAGCCGCCGTCAACCGCCTGACCGGCGGCGTGCTGAATATCTTCATGGTCTGCTTTCTGGTGGTGGCGCCGGTCGAAGAAATCGTTAAGTTCTTCGTGGTGCGCAACTGGGCATATAACCGGCCTGAGTTTAATGAAATCATGGACGGCATCGTGTACAGTGTCGCCGCCTCGCTTGGTTTTGCCACGCTGGAAAACATCCTCTATGTGCTGCAACACGGCCTGGGCGTGGGCATTGCCCGCGCGCTCCTGGCCGTGCCCGGCCATGCTTTCTACGGCGCGGTCATGGGTTATTTTTTCGGCCGCGCCAAACTGTCCTGCCGCCGGGAAAAACGCCTGCTGGCCTGGGGCCTGATCCTGGCCATCCTTTTTCACGGGCTTTACGATTTTATCCTGCTGACGAAAACCTACCTGGCCGTGATGGTCATCCCGCTGTTGATTTTGCTAGGCCTTATCAT
>CBFGIH010000008.1:2617-3242 GCA_965648775.1 Caldifarciminota bacterium
AAAGGGCTGAGGTGCAAAGCCAACAGCGCCTGGCTGCCGAGAACATGGCAAAGGAAGTCACCGGTCCTGGAGAAAATTCCTCCCCGAACAATCCGAATTAAAGAACGTCCCGCCAACAGCATACTTTTTCCGCAGTTTATGGATTTGTTGATCTGGTGGTGACGATGCCCGGGATCAATCCAGGATATACTTGATTTCGCCCGCGACGATCGTGGTTTGAACCTGGCCGGTCAATTCCTTGTTCAGCCAGGGAGAATTTTTAGATCGAGATCTAATCCGCTCCGGGATCAATCGCCATTTCTTTTCCGGATTAATGATCGTCAGATCTGCCACCGCGCCCGGCTTTACCACGCCGAGATTTTCGTGGATGATCTGAGCCGGATTGACCGTCATCTTGGCGATCACCTCTGTCCAGGAAAAGTTTTCTTTGAGAATCAGTTCGGTGATCACCAGCGGTACGGCGGTCTCCAAACCGATCATGCCGAAGGGCGCGTTGCCAAATTCCAATTCCTTTTCAGCGGCGCAGTGCGGCGCGTGATCAGTGGCGATGCAGTCAATCGTGCCATCCCGCAGGCCTTCAATGACCGCTTGCCGGTCTTCTTCAGTGCGAATCGGCGGATTGACC
>CBFGIH010000008.1:3252-10802 GCA_965648775.1 Caldifarciminota bacterium
TATGATTCCAGCACGGCGTCGTTGAAAGCAAAGTAATGGGGACAGGTTTCCGCCGTGACCTTAACTCCTTCCTGCCGGGCCCGGCGGATCAAAGCCACTGCCTCTTTGGTTGATACATGGCAGATGTGCAGACGGCTGTCCGTGAATTTGGCTAAAAGCAAATCCCGCGCGACTATCGCTTCCTCGGCCACGGCTGGGGATCCCGGCAAACCCAGGCGGGTTGCTGTCAGGCCTTCGTTCATCTGACCGCCGCGCGCCAGGTTCGGATCCAGCGCATGTTCAAAAATGGGTACATCAAAGATGCGCGCATATTCCAGGGCATGCCTCAGCACGCGGGCGTCCGCGACGGTGTCACCGTCGTCGGAAAAGGCCTTGACGCCCGCCTTGATGAGCTGACCGAATTCGGTGATCTCCCGGCCGGCGCGTTGTTTCGTGATTGCGGCGATCGGGAAAATCCGGCAGGAAGCACTGCGCGCCGCTTCACGGAGGATATAATGCACGACGCCCTCGTTATCAACGGGCGGATCGGTGTTGGGCATGCAGCAAACGCCGCTGAAACCGCCGGCTACAGCCGCTGCGCTGCCGGTTTCGATTGTCTCCTCATCCGGACGTCCCGGATCCCGTAGATGACAGTGCAGATCAATCAATCCCGGTACCACGATCAAACCATGGGCATTAATGACCCGTGCTTCGGTCATGCCCAGGTTCCGGCCGATCTTGGCCACGCGGGTACCACTGATCAGAATATCCACCACCTCGTCAAACTTGGTTTTTGGGTCAATGAGCCGGCCGTTGCGAATCAGGATTTCACTCAATCTTGCCTCCGGCGTGTATGAACAGAATCGCCATACGGGAAGCGACACCGTTTTTTACCTGTTCCAGAATCACGGATTTTGGTCCGTCCGCCACTTCCGGATCAATCTCCAGGCCGCGGTTGGTTGGCCCGGGGTGCATGACAATGCTCTTTGGTCTCATGCGCTTGACGCGTTCCACGGTCAAACCGTACAAATCCCGGTATTCGCGGACCGAGGGAAAGAGACCGGTTTCCTGACGTTCAAGTTGAATCCGCAGAGCCATGACTACATCAAAATCGCCGATGATTTTATCTAACTGGTAGGTGGTGGCAACGCCTAATTTTTCTATGCCGAAGGGCATGAGCGTTGGCGGTGCACAGACCGTGATGTCGGCGCCCATGATCCTCAAGCCGTGAATATTGGAGCGGGCGACGCGGGAATGCATGATATCACCCACGATGAGTACGTGCAAACCTTTGAGGGAGCCGAAATGACGGCGCATGGTCATCATATCCAGAATCGCCTGGGTCGGGTGCTCATGCTGACCATCACCGGCATTGATCACGAAACTGTTCAGGCGCTCGGCCAGGTACTGAGCCGCGCCGGACGCGCTGTGCCGGACAATGACACCATCCACTTTCATGGCTTCGATATTGCGCGCCGTATCCAGGAGCGACTCCCCCTTTTTCACGGCCGAGGTCGCAGTCGAAAAACTGACCACGTCCGCCGAAAGTCGCTTGGCGGCCATGCTGAAGGAAAGCATGGTCCGGGTGGACGGTTCAAAGAAAAGAGTCAGGATGGTCTTGCCGCGCAGGGCCGGCACGATCGGAATCGGCCGGTCCAGAATTTCCAGGAATTTTTCTGCCGTATCGAGATAGTTGTTGATATCCCGGCTGGTCAGATGCTCAATCGCCAGCAGATCTTTCTTTGGATTCATTTTTTTCGGTCAGGGATAACTGTCGAATCTTAAGCCGCCCTGGTCCGGCCATAGCGATGCGGGGTTTGATTTTTTTATTGCCGGTCGTCTTTCTTCCTTTCTGATGCAGGACGACCTGATCCACCCCATCCACCTCGCGCAGATGTACGTCAACTATCTCCTGCCGACTGGTGGGCAGTTTTTTACCAATGTAATCAGCCTGAATCGGCAATTCCCGATGCCCGCGGTCCACGATCACGGCCAGCTGGATCACCCGGGGCCGGCCGAAATCCAGGATTTCCTCCATCGCCGCCCGGATCGTCCGGCCGGTGAACAATACATCATCCACCAGCACCACCGTTTTACCGTTGAGATCAAAGGGTATGTCCGTGCCTTCAATGATCGGCGCCTCAGCAACCAGCTGCAGATCGTCGCGGTAAAGATTGATGTCCACGGCGCCGATGGGAATTTTCTTGTCCTCGCTTTTTTTAATCTGTTGGGCAAGGCGCTGGGCAAAAATGTCGCCGCGGCGCTTGACGCCGATCAAAATCAAATTCTTGGTGCCATGATTTTTTTCAAGGATTTCGTGGGCAATCCTGACTATAATCCGGTGGATATCCGCTTCCGACAGAATCACCTTCATCAAATATCAGTATATTCATATTCCCCCCGCCGTCAAGATGCCAAAAACCTTGACAATGAATTTTTTTCGATTATACTACCACTTTAATGACCCGCGCGTACCTGCTGTTGGAAGACGGCTCGGTATTTTACGGTTTCACCTCTGGCGGTCAAACCCCGGTTTTCGGTGAAGTGGTGTTCAACACCAGCATGTCCGGTTATGAAGAATCATTTACGGATCCTTCTTATGCCGGCCAGATCCTGGTTATGACATATCCCTTGATCGGCAATTACGGTTTCCATCCGCCGCGGGCTGAATCCGGGCAGATTCAGATCCGCGGGCTCGCGGTGCGGGAGCCCGCTTTTTTTTCAACCCGGGGCCAGCCCCTGCTCGGCTGGGCCGCCCGTCGAGGCCTGCCCGTAATCTGGGGCATTGACACCCGTCGGCTGACTTTGATCCTGCGTTATCAGGGAACAATGCGGGGCTTGATTATGAACCAGGGCCGTGCGGATGAAATCCGATGGGCATGCAAACGGCTCCAGCGGTATCCCTTTCCAGACCAGGACAACCTGGTTGCCCTCGTATCCTGCCGCCGGGTGATTCGGTATCCGGGACGCGGCCGCAAGCGGCTGGTGCTGATTGACTGCGGCGTCAAAAAAAGCATGATCAATGCGCTGAAAGAACACGGTCAGGTCATCCAGGTTCCCTGGAACACCCGACCGGCGGATATTGCCACGTTTAAGCCCCACGGCATAGTTGTCTCCAACGGACCGGGTAACCCAGGACACCCTGGCCTCCGTGTCACCATTCGCACCCTCAAACAGCTCATCCGCCGCTACCCGGTCTTTGGCATCTGTCTGGGACATCAACTTCTGGGGCTGGCCCTGGGCGGTCGCACCTATAAATTAAAATTCGGACACCGCGGCGCCAACCATGCCGTGAAGCATTTGAAAACCGGCAAATGTTTCATAACCGCCCAGAATCACGGCTACGCCCTTGATCCGCACCGGTGTCCCGACGGCATGGAGTTTGATTGGATCAATGTCAACGACGCAACCGTGGAGGGAATGACCCACCCGGCTCAGCCGTTGTTTTCAGTCCAGTTTCACCCTGAAGCCGCACCCGGGCCCTATGATACTTCTTTTTTGTTTCAACGTTTCGCGGAGATGTGCTGATGCCCAAGCGCCGGGATCTTAAAAAATTGCTCATTATCGGTTCCGGACCAATCGTCATCGGCCAGGCCGCGGAATTCGATTTTTCCGGGTCTCAGGCCAGTTTGTCCCTGCGCGAGGAAGGATTCCGCACCATTATTGTCAATTCCAATCCGGCCACGATTCAAACCGACCGGGAAACCGCGGATGTGGTCTATATCGAACCCCTGACCCCGGAAATCCTGGAGCAGATCATTGACCGGGAAAAACCCGAAGGGCTGTTACCCGGCTTCGGCGGGCAGACCGGTCTGAACCTGGCCTATGAACTGGCTCGGCGGGGATTCCTCGAGCGCCAGGGGGTCGAACTGCTCGGATCAACTTTCCGTGCCATTGAAATGGCTGAGGATCGAGACCGCTTTCGTACCCTCATGCATGAGATCGGCGAACCGATTCCCCGCAGCTTTGCCTGCCGCGATCTGAACGAAATCCGCCGGGCGCTGGAGCAAATACCATTTCCCGTGTTGGTCCGGCCCGGCTACACGCTGGGCGGCACGGGCAGCGGCATCGCCCACAACTGGGAGGAAATGACCCAGATCGCCGGTCTGGGCTTGAGCCTGTCGCCGATCAGCCAGGTGTTAATCGAAGAAAACATCCTGGGCTGGAAAGAATTCGAATACGAAGTGATGCGCGACCACCTCGACAACTGCATAACGATCTGCAGCATGGAAAACATTGATCCCATGGGCGTTCACACCGGCGAGAGTATGGTCGTGGCGCCCCAGCAGACGCTCACGGATACGGAACACCAGTCCCTGCGCCGAGCGGCGCTTAAGATCATCCGCGCCCTGGGTATCGCCGGCGGCTGTAATATCCAGTTCGCGGTCAATCCCCGGCGCTGGGAATACCGGGTGATCGAAGTTAATCCCCGTGTGTCCCGTTCCTCAGCCCTCGCTTCCAAAGCGACCGGTTATCCAATTGCCCGGGTCAGCGCCAAGATCGCAGTCGGCATGAACCTGGACGAAATTCCCAATGCGGTCACGAAAAAAACCTTCGCGGCTTTTGAGCCGGCCCTTGACTACGTGGTGGTGAAAATCCCGCGCTGGCCCTTTGATAAATTTCCAACCGTGGACCGCCGTCTCGGTACCCAGATGAAATCCACGGGCGAGGTCATGGCGATCGGCGCCACCCTGGAGGAAGCGCTGCTCAAGGCGGTCCGCTCATTGGAAATTGACCGGACCGGGCTGGAAAGCGAGTCCTGGAAGGAATTCGAACTGTTCCGGGAACTCGAGGAACCAACCAATAAATTTCTTTTTGCCCTGGCCGAAGCCCTGCGCCGGGGTTACCCGGTGGCAAAAGTCGCCGCCTTATCCCGGGTGGATGAGTTCTTCATCGCGAAGATAAAAAACATCGTCGCGCTGGAAACGGAATTACAGAGTGCGGGTCTGGATCCCGACCGCCTGCAGCGCGCCAAGCGTTATGGGCTTTCTGACCTGACCATTGCGCGTCTAACCGGTTCCACCGCGGAGGCGGTGGCGGCAATGCGCCGGGCGCGGGGCATTGAACCCGTGTTCAACATGGTCGACACCTGTGCCGGCGAATTCGAGGCGCGCACTCCCTATTATTACTCCACTTACTGGGCCGACGCGGACCAAAAATACGGCCGCAAGAAAAAATCCCGACCGCGGATCCTGATCATCGGTTCTGGACCGATTCGCATCGGACAGGGCATTGAGTTTGACTACTGCTGCGTGCAATCTGCCCTGGCGATCCGAGAAGCCGGCATGGAAGCGATTATGATGAACAACAACCCGGAAACCGTTTCCACGGACTTTGACATTTCGAGCCGGCTTTATTTTGAGCCGCTGACGCTTGAGGATATTCAATCGGTGCTGACCCGGGAACAACCCATGGGCATCATCCTGCAGTTTGGCGGTCAGACCTCGGTCAACCTTGCCCTGCCGCTGGCCCGGTTCATCAAGGCGCATAAATTGCCCTACCGCATCCTCGGCACCACGCCGGCGGCAATTGACCTGGCGGAAAACCGGCAGCTCTTTTCGTCGCTCATGAAACGGCTCGGCATTCTCCAGCCGCCTTTTGCCGCCGGGTTCAACTTTGAAGAAGTCAAGAAAATCGCCCGCCGGATCGGTTATCCGGTCCTGGTCCGGCCTAGTTACGTGCTCGGCGGCCGAGCCATGGAGATTGTCTATGAGGAGCAGGAGTTGGAACGCTATATGGCAATGGCGGTGCAGGTATCCCGGGCATGTCCGGTCCTGGTCGATAAGTACATCGCCAATGCCACCGAGGTTGATGTGGACGCGCTGTGTGACGACCGCGAGGTGTTCATCGCCGGCATCATGGAGCACATTGAACAGGCGGGCGTGCACTCCGGTGATTCATACTGTGTCATGCCGCCCATTACCCTGCCGCGGTCCACGATCCAGCGTATCCGGGAGATCACCCGCCGGGTCAGCCTGGCGCTGCACACCCGCGGCCTGATCAACCTTCAGCTGGCGGTTCAGAACAATCGCATTTACATCCTTGAAGCCAATCCCCGGGCTTCGCGCACTGTCCCCTATGTTTCCAAGACCATCAATCTGCCCTTGGCCAAACTAGCCACCCGTGTCATCCTGGGCAAGCGGCTCCGTGATCTGTCCCTGCCCCGTCGTAAAAAGATGAACTTCGTATCGATCAAGGCACCGGTTTTCCCGTTTTTAAAACTGCCCGGTGTTGACCCCATCCTGGGCCCGGAGATGAAATCCACCGGCGAAATCATGGCCACCGACACGACCTTTGGCGCCGCATATTACAAGGCGATCCTCTCGGACAACAAGTTCGCCCGGGAAGGCACGGTTTACATAACCGTGCGCGATGACGACAAGCGGGAAATCCTACCCATTGTCCGGGAACTGATCAGTCTTGGTTTCAAGATCGTCGCCACGCGCGGCACCGCCCATTACCTGCGCGATAACGGCATCGCCTGCGAAACCGTATACCGGATCAGCGAGCATAAATCGCCCAACGCGCTGGAACTGATGCGGCAGCGAAAAATCCATTTGATCATCAACACGCCGACCATGACTTACAGCGCCAAGCGCGACGGCTACGCCATGCGGCGCCTGGCCGTGGAGCTAAACATCCCCTTTATCCAGGCCCTGAACTCGGCGCGCGCCGAGATCGAGGCCATCAAGTTCAGCCGGACCGGTACCCTGCACATCCGGTCCCTGAACGAACTGCATAACAAACCTTAAAAAATCTCTGATCCTGACCACATTTAATTCAGTGACCTTGGAATTAATCATTAGCATTCATGGCGCCGATTTTGAACCTGGCGACTTAATCATTCGCATCCGGCCTTTATAACCAATTGACCAATAATGATCCTGCATGGCATAACATCGTTGCCCGTAATGGCTATCCTTGACATCCCGGATCATGCGACCTATACTATGACATGAACACACTCCTGGTGTTGATCGTGCTCCTCGGCCAGTATGATTTCACGATCGCGCGCCTCAAATACAGCGGCGGTGGCGATTGGTACTCAAATCCTTCGTCCCTGCCCAATCTTTTAAAAACCCTGAATGAACGCACAGCAATCCGCGCCCCCCAGCGGGAAAAAGTCATTGCCATTACGGATCCAGACCTTTTCAATTATCCCTACCTGTACCTTAACGGCCACGGCAATATACGCTTCACGGATCGGGAAGTGCGGATCCTAAGAGATTATTTCTGCGCCGGCGGTTTTCTCCACGCGGACGACAATTATGGCATGGATTCCTCGTTTCGCCGGGAAATGCGGCGGGTTTTTCCTGAATCCCCGTTGGTGGAACTCCCCACGGACCATCCCATCTATCACGCCTTTTACGATTTTCCCCGGGGACTGCCCAAGATCCATGAGCACGACGGCAAACCGGCACAGGGCTTCGGCATCTTTTACCAGAACCGGCTTGTCGTTTTTTACACTTACGAGTGCGATCTGGGCGACGGATGGGAAAATCCGGAAATCCACAACGACCCGCCCGAGAAACGCGAAGCCGCCCTGCAGATGGGCATCAATATCATCATGT
>CBFGIH010000008.1:10812-18104 GCA_965648775.1 Caldifarciminota bacterium
ATTAATTTCCATGACCGGCGGACAGTTAATTGAAAACCGGGTTCGGCATTTCCGCTGGCGGCAGGACTTGATTGACGCCGCGGCCCTGGGGCTTTTGACCATCGCCGGCCTGTTAATCGGCGTCGCGGTCTGCTTGGTTCTGGAGCGGTCGCTGGTCTACAGCCTGGTCGGCCTGACCGCGCTGGGCCTGTACCGCCGTCGTTCGCTGATCGATCACGCCAGGTTTCTGGATCAACACCTTGGTCTCAACGACGAGATCGTCAACGGTCTGCAGTTAAGCCGCCTGCCCGGCGGCGGCCGCGAGGCCTATTCCCCCGATTTGATCAATGCCGCTGTGGAAGCCGCCGCCGAGCGGATCCGCAGTTTGAATTTTAACCGCTGTCTTTCTTACCGCCGCCTTCAGCACGCGTTCTTGCTCTGCCTGACCGCTCTTGCCCTGGCGCTGGTGCCGCCGGCGCTGATGCCGGCGCGGACCTGGCGCACGCTTCACCCGGCCATTTCCTATCGCTTGACGCCCGAAACCAACCGTTTTCTCCGCGGCCAGGAAATCAAACTCCGCCTGCATCTTTTCACCGCCGCGCCGCCCCGGTACGTAAACATGGTATTGGAAAGCGAGGGACGGGTAAGCCGCGCGCAGCTGCCGGTCCTGGACAGCCGGGCAGAACATACTATCGTCTTGAACCATGATCTTAGGGTATTTTTTGAATTTGCCGTCCGGCAGCTCTCGGTGATACAGCCCCTGATCATCACGGGACTCCGGCTTGACCTCTATTATCCGGCTTATACCGGCCGAAGCGCGGAAACGCAGACGCAACGGACCGTCGTTGCGCCCATCGGCACCGAAATCAAGGTCTCGGGCCGCGCCTCGCAAGTCCTTGATTCCGCCCGGGTGGAAGCCCGCGACACCATTGCCATTCCTTGCACGGCCGACTCTTTTTCTTTCCGTTTCACCCTCAAGGAAGATGCGGTGCGCGTCCTTCATCTTTTCGCCGGCAACGATTGCCGGGAACCGCTGACCTTTTATGCCCTTCCCGATTTACCGCCGCTGGTTGAAATTTTTTTCCCCGGCACTGACATCAATCTGCCCGAGGATATGAAAACGGTCGTCGCAGTGCGGTGCAGTGATGACTACGGTTTGAGCCGGGCGGTTTTTTATTACACTTTACAAAATGATTATCACCGGCTCCTGCCCCTCCGGCACCGCCTGGAAGACACGATCTATTTCACCTGGGACCTGACCGAATTGAACCTCCTGCCGGGCGACGAAGTGAAGTATTTCGTGCGGGTCTGGGATAACAACGGCCACAATAGCGCCAGCAAGACGCTGGCCGTGATTTTCCCGACCATGGAACAGATTTACGAAGCGCTCCGCGGGCAGCAAGATTCGATCCAGGATGATTTCACGGAGCTCAAGGCCGATCATCAGGAGCAACAGCAGGCCATCGAGCAGCTCCGGGACAAAATCCTCCGGGAACGTGATGTCTCCTGGCGCGATCAAGAGCAGCTGCGGGAAATTATCAACCGAGAATCGGGCATCGCTGAAAAAATCGAGCAGTGGCAGCAAGAACTGGAAAAAACCGCGCAAGAACTGAATCAGGGACTCATCCTGGACCAGGCGACGATCAATCGCCTGCAGGAGATCAACCGCCTTCTGCAGGAAATTGCGCCCGAAGAGCTCAAACAAGCCATGGCCGAACTGCAGACCAAAATGGAAAACCGAAATCCGGAGGAAATTACCAGGGCCCTGGAAAATCTGGCGCGGAACCAGGAGGAGTTGAACCGAGCCCTGACCCGAACCCTGGAAATCCTGAGACGGTTCCAGCAGGAAACGCAGTTGTTAGAACTGGCACGCCAGGCCCGGGAACTAGCCCGGGAGGCGGCACGGCTCGATGCAAAAGCAACGCGCCCGGATAATGCAAACTGGCCGGATTCCCTGGCGGCCTTAAAAGAGCGGATTGACCACCTGGCGCAGGCCCTGCAAAACCTGGCGCAATCCCCGGACCTGGAAAAAGAAATCGCGCAGACACTTGATTCCTTGCGCAACCAGACCCGGGAGCTGACCGCGGAGAACATGTCGGATCCGGGTGATCAGGCAGTCCGGCTCGAGCAGATGGCCGAGGCCCTGGACCGGCTGTACGAGGAGATGACCCGGAGCCGCACTGCTAATCTTCGCCGGCATCTCATGGAAACCGTGAACCAGCTCATTGACCTTTCCCAAACTCTGGAATCAGCAATGCGAAAAGGCGACCGCGATCCTGAACTCAAAGAGGAGCTGATCCAGGCAGCGCGCGCCGTGGCGGACAGTCTTTATGGACAGCAGGTCAAAAGTTTATATGTCACGCCCGGCCTGGGCAAGAAACTCAGCCGGGCTATCAGTGAGATGAACCAGGCCGCACTCCAGAACCGCCAGGGGCAGTCCGGCGCCGCTCATGAAGCTGAAGCCATGCGGCAGATCAACCTGACCTGCGTGGAGATCATGGAAAACATGAAAAAAGCAGGCGCGGGCGGTTCGGCAACCGGCATGGATGAACTGCTGCAGCAGCTCTCCTCGATTGCCCAGGGCCAGATGTCCATAAACCAATCCCTGATGGGATTGCTGCCCCTGCCCGGTGGCCTGACGCCCGGCGCCATGGCCAGTCTGCGCCGCCTGGCCGGCAAACAGCGGGAACTCCGGCAGGCCCTGCAGGAACTAAACGGCCGGCCCGAAGCGTCACGATACCAGGATCTGATCGAAAACCTGACGCGGGAAATGGAAAAATCCGAAGAGCAGTTGTACCAGTATAAAATTGACCGCAATTTGATTGAACGCCAAAAATTGATCATCTCGCGCCTCCTGGACGCGCAGAAATCAATCCGTCAGGAGGACAGCCAGAAAGAGAGAAAAAGCAAACCCGGTAAGGATGAAGGCCGGATCGTCCTGACGCCCCTGCCCAGGGAACTCGGTCGCGACGAACTGCGGGAATTGATCCAGCAGGCCCTGCGCGAACCATACCCGAAGGACTACGAACTGATCATTCGGGAGTATTTCCGAGCGCTCCTCGAGGAAACCAGGCCATGATTTTTCTTTTCGCCGTCTGCCTGCTGTCTTATCAGGAGCAAGCGGACAGCCTGCGCGCGCTGATCCGCCGGGATCCTCAGTTTTCTTATCTTCAGCAATTGAACCAGATTTATCATCACCGCGGCCTGCCCGATTCGGGCATTGCTCTGCTGACGCAGTACTTGAATATCCTGCCCGGAGAACAGCGGCCTCGGCTGATTTTCCAGCTGGGTCTGGATTATTTTTATGCGGGTCAATTAACCGCCGCGCGGGAAAAATTCCTTGAAGCCGCCGCGCTTGCCCCCGGTGCGGACTTTGCCAATGACGCCCTGGAAAAAATCTATCTTCTGGAAATGGGGCGGCGTGATACCGTGGAATTGAAACGCCTCCTGACGGTTTTGGCTCAGGAGCAATACGGCCTGCCCGATTCGGTTCCGGCACGGCTCCAGCCCTTGCTTAAAGGTTCTCTGGCCGATATCGCTTATTTCAACCTCGGCCGGATCGACGTTCTGCTCGGCCAGGACGCTGAAGCCCTGGCGGCTTTTAATGAACTGAACCAGAAGTTCCCTGATCATCAATTTCATCAGGTTTTTCTTTATGAGGCCGAGATTTATCTCCGGCGGGCGGACACGACCCGCGCGCGCGACCGGCTGGAAGAGATCCTGGTCAAAATGCCGTCTTCCGTCTATGCCGCCCGCGCCCGGGCAATCTTAAAATCGCTCAACCCATAAAAGCGTCCTGCCCGGCACAGTCAGGGTGCTTGCTTTGCCGGCGTCCAAGAGGGGGCTAAAAACCATCGCCCCCGCCCTGTGGGCGGGGGCGATTTTCCGGAACTGGCATTTATTTCTCCCGGCCCTAAAATATTTGCCGCAAATAAATTACCGTTTCTTAAAGAAGGGATGCGGCAGGACCGGCGGCTTGGTGGGCTTGCCCTCTTTGGCCACCAGATCCATTTCTTCCATCAGCAAAGTAGGAGCAATGACCGAAACCGGCAAATCATTGCTTTCCGCGTCATGATAAACAAAATTGTAAACATAAGGTTCGGCGCCGGTGGCGAGGATATCCCGCAGCAACCGGGTGGTCACCGCGGAAAATTCCAGACCCCGGACCAAAGTGGTCTGGCCGGTTTTTAGATTGACACGGTAAGCGAAAGCGGGTGCGCTGAGCAAGGGCTGGTCTTTGTCGCCCGCGGCCCCAAACCAGCGCTGGTACTGATCCGACTCGGTTTTGGGCCTGGCAGGCGTCAAGCGGGTGATGACAAGCGCCTGCTGATTCCCGTAATCCGCAGTCAGGTTGATCAGCCGCTTCATCAATTCGTCCCGGGAAAGCGAACCCTCGGTTTCCATGACCATGACGCCCGGCAAACCGCAGCACCGTCCGCCGTAGGTTTCATTGCGATACCGCGCATGGCCATTGGTGGCTGTTATTTTCTTTACCGGCGCCCGGCTCATGAAAAGACCGGTCAGTTTTCCGCTCTGAACCACATCAACCCGCTGGCTGCGGACGCCCTGATCATCGATCGGATAATGGCCAATTAAATCAATTCCCTGCCAGCGCTCAATGGTCGGATCATCATAGACGGAGATGAATTCCGGCAATACCTTTCGGCCCAAACGGCTGCTGAGCTGACCAAGATTGTCCGGATTGGCGTTGCGCGCCACCGCATCATTTTCTTTCAGCGGCGGCCGTGGATCGCTGACCCCTTTGCCCAGCAGTTGAAACATTAATTCCGCCGCCGCCTGACCCACAAACAACACGGGACCGGAATATCCTTCATCCTTCTTTGCCTTTGCCAATAGCGACAGCGTCTCCGCCGCCGCCGTGACTGTCTGGCGCATAGTTTCCAGATCCGGCAGATCCTCAACCGAAGCAGCGTAAAAACCAATTAGATCCTCAAGCGGATCGCCGTCTTCTGCCCGGGTTTTAACCGAAACCTCGATGGCCACCAGCTGATCGTTGACCCGGCTCTGGTTGCCTTCGGAATCGATGAAATACCGCTGGCCGGCCGACCACCGCATGAATACGTTCGATTCGTCAAGGTTGGGAAAACGCTGAAAGATCTTTGACAACTCAATCAGGCAGGTTTCCCATTGAGAATGATTAAAAACAATTTCGCGGGGAGGATCGGCGGTCACCGCCGCGGGCGCAGAAACGAAATCCGGCACGCTGTCTTTTTGCGGCCGGTTTTGAATGAACGCTTTTTTCCGGGTAAGCCGCTCCAGGGCTTTTTTGTAGGTACCATCGGTTACGAGCCAGATCGACTGCCGCAGTGCGTAATAGTCGTCATCCAGGGGCAAGCGGGTATGATCTGATTCCAGGGCCGAAGGGCCGGCCGCATCACACAGGAAATTGCTGTTGTCCAGCGCGGCTGATCCCACCCGCAGATCAACATAGAGATGACGTTCACGACGTCCGGCGCTGGAAATTAAACTGCCCAACATCGCTTTAATTTCATAAATTTGTCCATCGGTCACTCGGTAAGCGCAGTAATACGGTCGATCTTGATTGCCAATCCGCAGTTCGGTCATGGTCCGGTTCAGTTCGTCTTTCAGAGCGGACAAAAGAACCGATTGCCCAAGATCGCCGGCCGCGGCGCGGCCGATCATCACCAACAGAAGCAGCGGGACAAAAGCCAGCGGCGACATGAAGGGCCGGCCGTTATCCGGTTTTAACAGGTGATTCGTCCATCGGCCCGCAGTTGTTGTATTGGTCAACGATATCCGATGACCGAAAAACGGCAGGCCTTTCGCCACCGCTTTCCATTGCAATCTATTATCCATGGTTGTCTCCCTTATGGCTGAGCCGGCGGCGCGGACAAAATCGGCGGCTTGTCCTGGCCCTTGGCTTTTTTCTCAACTTCGATTTCCGAAACTAAAATGGACGGCGCGACCGCGGAAACCGGCACCCAGCCGGATTCCGCGCCGCAGGTGCCGTTGAAAATCTCATAGTCATTGCCGGTGAGAACGATCTTGGACAGGGAAAGCAGGGGCGTGCCAACCACATCAACCCCCCGGACCACTTCATCCGGCCGACCATCCACGTAGATCCGTTTCACAAACAGGGGAATGACCTTGAAGGATTGAGTTCCTTCCCGACCGGTGGTGGTGAAGCCACCGGCGATGTCGTAAAAAACCAATCCATAGGGTTTATTCTGCCTTTTGCATTCTTCGATCAAGGTGCGGCGCAGTTCCTCGATCGGCACTTCCTTGCTGGATTTGATACAAAGCACGCCTTGCCGGGTCACCACGCGGCGGCCGTAGGAACGGCGGCCGTGGCCGTTGGAAAAAGGAAACCCGGCGATGGGCGACCGGCTGAGTAAAAATCCCTTCATGATGCCGTTGGTGACGATTTCCGCTTTCTGGGCGACGATGCCCTCATCGTCAAAGTGGTAATGGCCGTTAAGATCCCGGCCGTTGAACTCCTCCATGGTCGGATCATCAAAGATCGAAATGAAATCCGGCATTATCGCCTGACCGATTTTTTTGGTGAAGGTCTGCCCTTCAAATTCGCTCTTTTGACGGTGACCCTCAATGCGGTGACCGAAGATCTCGTGGAAGAAAACACCGCACGCCTGGTTCATCAGGATCGCCGGACCGGAATAAGGCTCGACTACGGGAGCCTGACGGAGGGCGTGTAAATTTTCGATCAGAGAATCAATCTTGCGCCGGAGCACAGTTTCGTCGGGCAGGCGCTCGGGGCGGATCGCGTAAAAACGGGAACCGAGATACAATTCCATGCCGTCGTCAGCCATGGTCGAAACATTGATTCGCAGGTTATAGCGGGTGACTCCGTCTAAAATCCGTGCTTGTTCGCTGTTTACGAGGTAACGATTGCTTTCCACGGCGCTTAAAGAGATGCTCGAACTCAAAATCCAGGGATGCGATCGGAAAAGAACGGATAATCTCTTGAGCCGCTCCCGCCAAACCGCCAAATCAAGCGCGATCGCCGGCGCTGGCTGGATGAAAGTTACCGCTTTGCCGGCAGTAAAATCGGCTGAAGTGTCAGATTCCAAAACCTTGACCTGGCGTTCGGCCTGGACTTTGGTGAAACGCTCCTGGGCGGCCTTGAATTTTTGATCGGTCAAAGCCCACAACTGGACTTTGAGGCCGGCGGTGGTATGATCGATCGGCACTTCGCGGTTCGACGGCAGATAGTCAGCGAGATCAAAGCCGCCGCTTCGAATTTCGTGGGTATTATCTAACCGCGCCGAACCCACGCGCACGTCCACATCCAGATTGCGGTGCCGTTCGTCGCT
>CBFGIH010000009.1:0-3929 GCA_965648775.1 Caldifarciminota bacterium
CGCCCACTTCAAGTCACGGTCTTTAAGCCGCTGGGCATTTAAGTCAATCAATTTCTTGGGCCAGGAAGGCGGCAGCAAGGCCGCCACGGTCATCAACCCCAGCGGCGGATTGGTGGCCTGCTTGAAAATGAATTTTAACGCGTGTTTGAAACTCCAGAAAGTATCCGGGTAATGCGGGTAGACCAGCAAGATCTTCATGTCTAATCCTTTCCTGGTTTAAACAACCGACGACTGATCGGTTATTTATTCTGCTTATTGCTCAGGTGTTAATCTACGATGGCGGTAAAGAGCGGTTACTTCTTCTTAAAAATTCCGAAGATACCCTTTTTATCGTCGTCGTCCTTTTTCGTATCCGAAACCGGTGGCGGGGATACGGAAACCGGTTTCTTTTCCTCGGGCCGCGGTTGAATCTTGACCAGCCCGGAAGAAATCAAGCCGTACAGAATCTTGGCAGTTTCAAATTCGGACAGGTTGGTTCTCTGCGAGATTTGCTTGATGGTGAGCGTGCCGTCAATGAAGGCCAGGACTTTCCACTCCTCGGGCCGCAGATCAATCTTTTCTACCCCGGCGTCCGGCACTTCCACGATCCGGACAATCATGTCAAAACTGGGGATCACCTTCTGAATTCGGTTCAATTCATCGATCCGGCGGGCGGCTTCCAGAATCACCTGCTGGATCGGCAGGTCCACCGTGTGGTCCGCGGTGTATTCGCCGGGATTAAAAACAAAGCGGCCGCGGCGCCAGCGGAGGATCGTATCCACGGCTGGTTCGCCGGTCAGCTGGTTGGTCCGGGCGTGCACGACCATGCCGCTTTTAAAATAAACCATGCCCACGTTATCCACGGTCTGGATTCTCAGACTGCCGTCCTTGGCGCCGAGCTGGATAAGCTGAAAAACATCGGTCAGCTCAAAATCTTCGAGGTTGCCTTCGAGAGCCATTATTCCTTGTAGACGCCCATTTTCCGGAATTTTTCGATCCGCTGGGCCAGCAGATCTTTCACCGGCATGGCCAGCAGTTTATCAAAATTGCGAATCAGCGCTTCTTTGATGTTGGCGGCAGTGGTTTCGTAATCGAGGTGGGCGCCGCCCAGCGGTTCGGGAATAATCTCGTCGATCACCCCAAGTTCAAGCAGATCCTGCGCGGAGATGCGCAAAGCCTCAGCGGCGTCTTTATTTTTACTGGAATCACGGTAAAGAATGGACGCGCACCCTTCCGGCGAGATCACCGAATAGTAAGCGTTCTCGAGCATCATGATCCGGTCACCCACGGCGATGCCCAGGGCGCCGCCCGAACTGCCTTCGCCGATGATCACAACCTGAATCGGTACCGGCAGGATCGAACATTCAAAAAGATTGACGGCGATCGCCTCGGCTTGACCTCTTTCCTCGGCGCCGACACCGGGGTACGCGCCGGGCGTATCGACAAGACTTATCACCGGCATGTTAAATTTCGCGGCCAGTTTCATCACGCGCAGGGCCTTCCGGTAGCCGTCGGGATGAGGCATGCCAAAATTGCGTTTCAATTTTTCTTTCATGTCCCGGCCTTTTTGTTCCGCCACGATCCCGACACTGATGCCGTTGAAACGACCGATGCCGGCCACGATGGCCCAATCATCGCTGAACCGACGGTCACCGTGCAATTCGATGAAATCCTCAATGATGAGCTTGATATAATCCAGGGAGTAAGGCCGCTTGGGATGGCGGGCCAGTTGCACGCGCTGCCAGCGGGTCAGATTAGAGTAAATTTTCTTCTTGAGCCGATCCGCCTGAACCTGCAGCCGCTCCAATTCATCCTCAACGCCTGGCATGCCTTTCAACTCATCTATTTTCTTGACCAGTTCCATGATGGGCCGTTCAAAATCCAGCCAGATGTTATTCATGTTATTCGTTAAAAATCAAAACCCAGGCCCAGGGTGTTCACCAGGCCAAGGTTATAGGGATAAAGCGCCACGCCGTAACTGAGTCGGATGGGCTTTGCGTCCAGCACCAGGCCGAAAGCCGGAAAAACGGGATCGTGATAACGCCAGCGCAGTCCGGCATTAAGCTCCAGCCGGCCGTGGATCGGCGCGTTCGCGCTCAGCGCCGTTTCCAGCCCTGGCCGGTTGACAAAATAATGAGCTTCAAGGCCCGCTCCAACGTGCGGGAACAAATATGAAAAACCCGCGCTGAAGCGCGTAGGCAGATTGACTTCATCATCATTGAGTTCGAGGGGAGAACCGAGGTTGGTCACACCCAGGGACAGGTTATACGGCGCACGCTGGTAGGACAAAGAAAAATCGAACGCGAGGGTCTGGCCATGGTAAAGATAAAGGTTCTCGCTGACATACTTGACCGCCAGGCCTAAACGACCCTGGGGCGATATCGGCACGCCGCCGCCGATCATTAACACAAAATCGTTAGCCGAATAATCAAGCAGGGTATCTTCGGTCGGGTAATCAGGTCGCCATTCAATCGCGCCGTAATCAAAATTGGTAATCCCGATCCCCAGATCCAGTGCCCGGTAGCTATGGCTCAAGGATAGGGAAAAACTCTGCAGATCCAGGTAGAAACGGTTGTAAAAACAGTTAAACGCGAGCGCGTCGCCGGTTTGCAGATGGGCGGGATTGTAAAAAATTGCTTCGCTGCCCTGAGCGGTGATAAAGCCCGAAAGCAGGCCGGCGGGTGAGGCCGGCATCAAGAGGGAATTGACGCCCGCGGCGCAAACAAGCAGGATGACTGCCATTTCTGTTATTCCTCGATTATTTCGACGTTGGCCCGGGGTAGCACAACCTTTTTGCCGTCCGCCAGTTCCACCTCTAAGACCCGGACCTTGGCTTCGGTTTCGATGGTCTGCAGGGCCACGGGCAGATCCACGACCTTGCCGAGCGCGCCAAAATAAGGTTCCCGGATGATCCGGACCTTCATGCCGATCTCGAGCCCGGAACCCGAGGAAATGTGCGATTCCTTTCGGGCGGGGTTATCCAGCGGCACAATGACTTCGGGCCGCATCACGCCGGCCCGGATTTGGGTCGCACCGTTGATCGACGCCTTTTTACCGCTGAGCGATTTAAGCAGGTTGAAAGTATGTCCGGCCATGGTCAGCTGGCCAAATCCCTCGGTGGCAATGACGGTCAATCCGACTTTTTCCGAACCGGTGATGGCCACGCCGATATCATAACCCATGAATTTTTTCAAATCCTGATCTTCGATGCCGCCGACAATGATGCCCTTGGCGCCGATGTCGCGGGCCCTGATCATTGCTTCATAGGTCACCATTGATCCGCCGATGATGATCCGGTCTTTGAAATTCTTGTCGATTTCCTTGTCGGTCAGCACCTGCTCTGGTTTATCCACGGCCACGGCCAGTTCGCCAATCACCTCACCACCGATGCCAAAAATACCCTGAATAAAACTGCCCCTGGTTTGCACGGTAACGCCTTCATTTTTTAAAACATCGGTCACCAGACCGTCAATGTAAGCGATGACCTCCACCGGAATCGGCGGTTCACGCATGATCACCTGACCTGTGATCTTGGACACGCTTTCCACCTGACCGTTGATGGGACTGCGCACCTGGGATTTGAACAATCCGAAAAATCCCTTGCTCTGCGCGATGATCTCGTCTTTTTTGACCGAATCACCCACCTTTTTCAGCATCGCCTCTTCAATTTCATCCGGCAGGATGCCCAGCAGGCCGGTCACGTTTACGGTCTGAACATTGCCCGGCAGGCGGGTGCTGGCAACAACCTGTTCCGCGGCCACCTTCGCGCCCTGGACCACGTTGATCTCGCCGGGCAGGGGCAATCGCCGTTGTTTTTCCACCACGGCAAATTCCAGAACTTTCAAACCGGGCGTATATGCATGAGCCAAGATAAGCCTCCTTATCTATAATAATAATATACAAAAAAAACGCCGGGTCAAGAACCGGGTATTTTCACTGTTCTGCCTGAT
>CBFGIH010000009.1:3939-4440 GCA_965648775.1 Caldifarciminota bacterium
GTTACCGAGCGATTAGCATAACCGTTGTCGGTTATCGCCAAAAAAACCGCCGATAAAAATCGGCGGTTTTTTTGAAGATTAATAATGTTGATTATCGGTCGCGGTCTGTTATTCTTTTTGTTTTTTTTCGCAAACCGGGCATACCTTTTTGTTTTTTTTCTGGATCAACCCCTTACCGCACACCGGGCAGACACCGTCGGTCGGCGGGTAAAAACTGGAAAAGTCGCAGGCCTGACATCGGTAGATCTTACCCCGCCGAGATTTGAGGATGATGATATTGCCCTGACATATCGGACAGGGATGATGGTGACTTTTATTCTCGGTGTAAGTGCAGTCCGGGTAACCGGAACAGGCGATAAACTCACCGAACTTGCCGTGCCGGACGACCAGATCACGGCCGCATTCAGGACATTTTTTCTGGGTTTTTTCCACAGCCAGATTCTCGGAATACTTGCAGTCCGGATATCCGGAACAGGCAAGAAATTTACCGTAGCGGCCCCA
>CBFGIH010000009.1:4450-16705 GCA_965648775.1 Caldifarciminota bacterium
GCGGATGATCATCGGCCGCTGGCATTTCGGGCATAGCTTGTCAACCTTCACGGTGAGTTTATCGCGGATTTCTTCGGTCTCGCTTTTGAACTGGTTGAACGAAACCATGAACGGTTCATAAAATTCGGCCACGACATCCTGCCAGAGTTTCTTGCCATTTTCAATCAGGTCTAGTTCATCCTCCATCTTGGCCGTGAACGAAACTTCGAAAATATTGGAAAAGCGCGGAATAATGATCCGGTAGACCTCGGTGCCGAGTTCGGTGGGCACGATCTTGCCCGCGTCCCGGTTAACATATTTCCTTTCATACAGAGTCTGAATAATATGAGCGTAGGTCGAAGGCCGGCCAATGCCGTTTTCCTCCAGTTTCTTGATCAGAGACGCCTCCGTGTAACGCGGCAGGGGTTCGGTCTTTTTTTCCTGGAACTCGATGCCGCGCAAGTTGATTGTTTCGCCGACCTCAAGGTCCGGCACGTAACCCCGTTGATTGGTCTCGCCGGTCACCTGCTGGTAACCCAAAAAAACCGGCTTCATTTCATCGGCTCTGAATTCCAATTCCTGGTATTCCAGCAGTCCTTCTCGGTACTGGTATTTTGCCGGCGCCATCTGCGATGCGAGAAAACGCTCGTAAATCATCTTGTAAATTCGGTATTCTTCCGGCGTCAGGGCGTTTTTAACCGCTTCGGGATCAATGCCCAGGCGGGTGGGACGTATTGCCTCGTGACCGGACTGGACATTTTTGCGGTCCTTAAAAATTCGGATTTCCGGATTGAGGTACGGCGCGCCGAATTTCTGCTGGATGTAATCCCGCAGTTCTTCGATGGCTCGGGCGTTGACGCGGGTTGAATCCGTGCGCATGTAGGTGATCAAACCGATCCGGCCCTGGGGCAGTTTAACGCCTTCGTACAGATTCTGAGCAAAACGCATGGTCTTGGCCGGCGGGTAACTAAACCGCTTGGACGCTTCCTGCTGCATGCTGGAAGTGATAAACGGCGGGGGCGGATACCGTTCGGGCATGGAGGTTTTAAACGAAGCGACCCGAAACGACGTTCCGGGCTGAAGCAGATCCTGATATTTTTTCAATTCCGCAGGGCTGTTGATCCGGCGGATTTCACCGTTGATCCGCTGGAGCGTGCCCTTGAACTCCTGGCCGCGGCCGTTAACAAACACGGCCTGAGCTGTCCAGTAAGGGGTGGGCTTGAAATTCTGAATTTCCTGTTCGCGTTCACATATCAACCGCAGAGCCACGCTTTGCACCCGGCCCGCGGAAAGTCCGCCCTTGAGAATTTTCCAGAGAATGGGACTGGTGTAATAGCCGACGATCCGGTCCAGCACCCGGCGGGCCTTGTGCGCATTGACCAGGTTAAGATTAATCTCGATCGGATTTTTAAGTGCTTCCTTGACAAACTCCGGCGTGATTTCTAAAAACAGGGCGCGCTTGACGCGGTGGTCGCCGTTACCCAGGATCTCCGCGATGTGATAGGCAATGGCTTCGCCTTCGCGATCTGGATCCGAGGCGATAAAAATTTCCCGGGCGTCCGCGCATATCTTTTTTATCTCCTGAATGATCGGCGCCTTGCCCTTGATTTTGATGTAGGTCGGTTCAAAACGATTTTCAACATCAACGCCCAGGCGTGATTTGGGCAAATCCATCACGTGTCCCCGGGATGAAACCAAAACATAGTTCCGGCCTAGAAATCCTTTGATGGTCTTGGATTTGGTCGGTGATTCAACAATGATGACTTTCTTTTGAGCTTCGGCCACGGCCGTATTATAGCCAGAATCAGCATGCGGTCAATAGCGGGAGACGCAAATCTCTTTTACTAAAGAAAGAAATCAGCGGTTTGCTCTAACCGGCTAAACCGGAATTTTGTTTATAGGGTGATATTGTCGATGAGCCGGGTCTGGCCGAAAAATACCGCGACCAGCGCAACCTGGCCCGTTTGCAAGCGCCGCACCGGCATGAGTTCAACCGGATCAACCACGGCCACGTAGTCAACTCGGCCTCCCCGGCGCCGAATCATGCGTTTCATGGTGGCAATGAGCGACCGGGGATCGCGGATTCTACCGCTGCGAACCGCGGCGCGGGCCCAGCGCAGGGACTGGCTTAATACCACCGCCCGCAGCCGCTGGTCCGGAGATAAATATTTGTTCCGGGAACTCATGGCCAGACCATCCGCCTCCCGGACCGTCGGGCCGGTGATGATCGCAAGATCAAGATTAAAATCTTTTACCATCCGCCGGATGATCACCGCCTGCTGGTAATCCTTGCGACCGAACACCGCGACATCGGGCTTGATAATATTGAATAATTTCAGGACGACGGTGGCCACTCCGCGGAAATGGCCGGGCCGCGAAGCGCCGCAGAGCACCTCGCTCAGACCTTTGACCTCCACCATGGTCCGGTAGCCGACCGGGTACATGGTCCGGACCGAGGGACAAAAAACCAGATCGCAGCCAGCGGTCTTAAGCAGGCGCAGATCGCGCGCTAGATTGCGCGGATAGCGGTCCAGATCCTCAGCCGGTCCAAACTGGGTGGGATTGACAAAAATGGACACAACCACAAATTTGCTTGAACGCCGGGCCAGGCGGATCAGAGACAGATGCCCTTCGTGCAGATAACCCATGGTCGGCACCAAACCAATGGTTTGACCGCGGCGGCGCTGCGCCTGGATGGCGCAGCGGGTTTCCCGGATGGTGCGGACCAGCAGCATGATGAACGCTATTGCGCCGGCAGAGCCAGGCCCTGATCCGCCAGGGCAGACTGGATAAGATTCAGAATTTCATCGCGCCGCTTTTCGGTCTTCGCCTCGCAGCGCACCACCAGCACCGGCTGAGTGTTTGAAGCCCGGATCAATCCCCAGCCGTCTCCGAAATCGATCCGGACGCCGTCAATGTCGTTGATCGCGTGGCCGGTCCGGAAATGTTCTTTTATTTTCTCCACGACGTCAAACTTGGTCTCATCGCGGGCTTCGACACGGATTTCCGGCGTGGAGTAATAACGGGGAACGCGCTGGACGATTTCGGACAACGAAGCACCGTGGCCCAGGTTCTCCAGCAGCCGCAGGCTCGCATAGATCGCATCGTCGTAGCCAAAGTAGCGGTCGGCGAAAAACATGTGCCCGGACATCTCACCGGCCAGGGGCGCTTGTTCCTGTTTCATCTTGGCTTTGATCAGGGAATGGCCGGTGCGGTACATGATCGGCGTTCCACCCAGTTGCCGAATCCGTTCGCTCAACCCCTTAGAACACTTGACATCGAAAATAACCTTTGCGCCGGGCTGCCTCTGCAGCACGGTCTCGGCGTAAACCGCCAGCAGGACATCGCCCCAGACCACCGACCCCTGCTCATCAATCACGCCGATCCGGTCGCCGTCGCCGTCCAGTCCGATGCCACAGTCAAAACCGCCGTTTTTCACGCCGGTGATGAGATCCTGGATGTATTTGGGCACGGTCGGATCCGGCAGGTGATTGGGAAATTCGCCGTCTGGTTCAGAAAACAGCACGCGGTGCTTGATCGCCAGCCGTTCAAGAATTTCGTGCATGAGCGGTCCGCAGGTACCGTTGCCGGTGTCAACCATGACGTTTAGACCAGCCTTGATATCAACACGTTTTGTTACGTGTTCCACGTAGGCGGCCGTCACGTCGCGGTTTTCGATCTGACCGCGGCCGTCGGCAAATTGCCTTTTTTCGATAATCTGACGGAGCCGCTGAATATCCGCTCCGAACAATGACATTTTATCCGCGCACACCTTAAAGCCGTTAAATTCTTTGGGATTGTGGCTGGCTGTGATCATCACGCCAGCCCGCACGTCATAATGGAACAGCGAGAAATAAAGCAAAGGGGTTGGTACCTGGCCAATGAAAATCACCTCGCAGCCTGATTCCTTAAGCGCCTGGTTGATAATCCGGCTGATGCGGGGTGACGACCGGCGGACATCATGGCCGACCACGACCCTGGTCTGCCCCCTGGCAACGAAATAAGCGCCGAATCCCCGGCCAAGAAGGTAAACATGATCATCAGTCAGGTCTGAATCGGCCAGACCCCGGATATCGTACTCGCGAAAAATGTGCGGTCCGATCATATCCTGTCCTCAATCCAGGTCACAACTTCCTCGATGGTCCGCAGGGCCTGAGCTGCCTGGTCCAGAGTGATGCTCAACGGCGGCGACATTCGCAGGGATTGAAAACCGGCACCGAACATGATCAGCCCCCGTTTATAACACTCGCCGGTAAAAACCTCTTTTATATTTTTGCCGTCAGGGGTGACGACTCGAGGAAACGGCTCCCGGGTCCGGCGATCCTGAACCAGTTCCAGGCCGATCATCAATCCCAGGCCGCGCACTTCGCCGATGATCTGGTGCCGGTTCATGATTTCGGTCAATCCGCGGTTCAGAAAAGAACCAACCACGGCGGCGTTGCGGATGAGAGAACCGCCGATTACTTTGAGGGAAGCAATGCCGGCCGCGCAGGCCACGGGATTGCCGCCAAAAGTTGAGCCATGGCTGCCCGGTGTCCAGGCGCGCGGGTCCACGGAGCAGTCCATCAGGCAGGCACGGCCGACGACCGCGCTCAAGGGCAGGCCCGAGGCGATCGCCTTGGCGATGAGCATCAGATCGGGCGCAACGCCCACGTGATCACATGCAAACCACTTGCCGGTGCGGCCCAGACCGCTCTGGATTTCGTCGAACGCCAGTACGATGCCGTATTCATCACAAATCCGGCGCAGGCACGGCAGAAATTCTTTGGGCGGTACGATATAACCACCCTCACCCTGAATGGGTTCGACCATGAGCAGGGCCACATCCTCGGGATCGATCAACCGTTCAAAAACGGTCTCGGTCAAGTACGACAGGCAGTAGGGCATGGCCAGGCCCTTGAATTCCTTGCGCACACAGCGGGGATAAGTTTCGTTAAAAAGGCAATGATAACAGTAAGGATAAGGAACGTGGTACACGTCCGGGATCAGAGAGGAAAAATGGGCGCGCTGTGATTTTTTGCTGCCGCACATGGTCATGCCGGCAAAAGTCCGGCCATGAAACGCGCCAATGAAACTGATGAGCCGCGGCCGCCGGGAGTAAAACCGCGCGATTTTCAATGCGGCCTCAACTGCTTCGGCGCCGGAATTACCAAAGTAAACCCGCTTCGGGAATCGGCCCGGCGTGATCTTGATCAATTTTTCCGCCAGCGCAACCTGTGTCTCATAGTAAAAATCGCTGCCGGAAATATGAATCAGTTTTTCAAGCTGATCCTGGGCTGCCCGGACTACGGCCGGATGGCAGTGGCCGGTGCCGACGACCGCGTAGCCCGCGCCGAAATCCAGGAATTCCTTGCCGTCTAAATCCCGAATCCGCGCGCCCTGGGCCCGGTCCACGCACAGGGGAATCTCGCGCGTCCGGGTATGCGCGCTGAACATGACCCGGCGGTCGCGATCCATCAAACGCCTTGCCCTGGATCCGATTGCCGGCGAAACATATTTGATCTTTTTCATTTTGTTTAACCTCGCTGGGTGATTATAGTGAAAAAGCTCCAGCTGTCAACCAGCTGCCCCAGCGACAAACACAGCTGGCGCGCGTTACACTTTTTGTCCGATTACTGTGAGGTGATGGGCGAAGCGCGACAGGGGCGATGCGAGCAGGACCCGGTTGAAGAACTCCAGGGCCGGGAACAGCGGATTGATGAACCGGTATGGATGGTTGACGACCATGTCAGCCCGCTCCCAGTGCCGGATCACGAAGCCGGCTGCTTCCAGTATTTGACGGACCCGGCCGATATCCCACAGATAATCGTGCGACTCGAGCCCGAACTTGCGGGCAACGAACTCGGTCCAGGATGTCCGCTGGGGAAGCTGAAAGATGTACAGGACTCCGCCTGGTTTCAAAACCCGCCGCACATTGCTGACGATGGCCGGGATCTCATCTGGCGGTATGTGCTCGAATACAGCGTAGGCCAGGATGGCATCAAAGAAACCGTCGGCGTAAGGGATATTGCGACCGTCGTAAAACCGAAAAGCGACGGACGCTTTTTTCTGAATCGCCTGCCAGACCCCGCGCATGCTTTCCTCGCGCGAGCGAATGTGAGTTTCGGCCCGGCCCTTTAAAAATCCCTCTAGAGATTTGTCTTCAACCGTTTCCAGGCCGTGGACCTCGTACCCCAGCTGCGCCAGCAGGTATGCCTGGAGCCCGATTCCACAGCCGAAATCGAGCACTTTCCGCGGTGGAGGTGTGAATCTTTTCATGAGCGAGAGATCCGCCACCACGTTTTTCATGTGGCCGCGGGATGAATAAGCACGGAAGCACTTACGCAAGAAAACCAGCTCTTCGCGCGAAACTTTGTCCTTGAGGTCGAGCCAGATGCCGGCGATTAATTCTTCCACGCGCCAATTATAAGGAAATGACTATTGATGTCAACATCAGGGCATCCAAATTCTGGCTCTTTCCTCTTTCATTGACTTTCCAGCTCTAATCCATATACTTTGCCCGTGAAGCCATTACGCTGGATCTTGACGACTGTTTTCGTGCTGGTCATTTTCTTTTTTTTATTGCGCAGTCTTATCCGCAACTGGCAGCAGATACCTTTCGCTGATTTGCGTTTTCATCCCCTGCTGCTCCTTGTCTCATTCGGCTTCCTGGCGCTGATGTTTTTATGCTTTGTCCGGGGATGGCAAAAAATCATTGAACGTCTGGGCGAAAAAATTCCTTTTCGCCGCGCGTTCTGGGTCATGGCGGCTTCTCAGACTGCGAAATATGTGCCCGGCGGCATCTGGTTCGCCCTGGGCCGGGTTTATCTGGGAAAAAATGAGGGACTGAAATCAGAAATCGTTGGCCTCAGCGTCATCATTGAAACCGCCCTGACCTTTCTCGCCGGGATTGTTTTGTTTCTGGTCGCGCTGGCGTGCTCGCGACCGGAGCAGTTTATCCGCTACGCTGCCCTCATCCCGGCTTTCATTTTATTTCTGGTCCTGCTTTATCCGCCGGTCTTGAGCGCCCTGCTCAACCCCGCATTAAAATTGTTCCGGCGGGCTCCAGTCACCATCACCCTGCACTACCGGGATCTGGCTTCTCTGGTCATTTATTACGTTGGTCTCTGGTTGACGCAGATCGCGGGATTTTACTTGCTCATCAATTCGATCTACCGCCTGGGATTGCCGCACTTTTTCTTCATCATGAGCAGCTACATCATCTCCTGGATGGCGGGCTTCATCGTGATCCTGGCGCCTGGTGGCCTGGGGATCCGCGAAGCTACGATGACCCTTATATTATCCGCTTTCCTGCCTGGCCCGCTGGCCATCGCCGTCAGTTTCCTGAGCCGGCTCTGGCTGACACTGTTCGAAATCGCCCTGCTGGTTCTCGGCCTGTGGCTCTGGAGAAAAAAAATCTGAAGAGCCGGGCTGCCCGGCCGAGCTGGTCGTATTGACGACCGCGGGATAATTTGTATACTTGAGAATGTCTAAAAAGAAAAAAACGCAGCCCATCAGCGCCGCCGTGGCCGCGGGACGGCCATCTCTCCTTGAGGCGCACTGGGATAAATTGATTTTAATTCTTCTCTTCGCGATCCCTTTTTTGTACTTTGTCAAATTTCTCTCTCCCGGAGTGATGATTCAGGGTTCGGATTATGTATCCGAACGCTTTCCCCTTGAATACTGGACCTCTGGCCAAAAGACCTTTCCCCTCTGGTATCCGGACATTTTATCTGGATTGCCCGTGTTCGGCTCTCCCATCGGCATACCGCTGGCACCCCTGACCTGGCTGATCTACCTCATCCCGGCGCAGGTCGTGCTGGCGATCAAGTTCATCATCTTTTTCTTCATTGCCGGTCTGGGTATGTTTTGGTATTTGAAAAACCTGGGCCTTGCCAAGTACGCGGCGGCCCTGGGTGCCTTCACTTATCAGTTCGCCGGCAACCTGGCAACCACACCCTATGCCGGCCATGCTGGCCGGGCCGCAAGCGTCGCGATCCTTCCCTTACTGCTCTTTTTGGTAAACCGGGGACTCCAGACCCGGCAATTAAAATATTTCATTTGCTTCAGCCTGACAGCGGCCCTGGCTTTTTACGAAGGTCAATTCCAGATTAATTACTACGGTCTGCTGTTCATCCTGGCCTATGTGATTTATTATCTGGTCAGCCGGCGTCGGGAATTTAACCGGCCGTTATGGGGTAAAACCTTGCTGTTCATCGGCATCGCACTGATCGCGCTGGTCCTGCTCATGCTGGTAGTCTGGCTGCCGGTCTTGAGCAGTTTGAAATTCGCGGCGCGCGGCATGGAGCGGGGTTACGCCTACTCAACCAGCTGGGCCCTGCCGCTGCCAGAACTAATTGATCTGCTGGTGCCGACTTATTCTGGTTTGCTGGAAAATTACTGGGGCGCCAATCCGTTCAAGCTCCACACTGAGTATTTCGGTCTGCTGGCCGTTTTTCTGGCCTTCGTGACCTTGATTCGATTCAGCCGCCAGCCCTATGTCCGTTTTTACGGCATTAGCCTGCTCATCGTCATCCTCGTGGCGGTGGGCGGCGCCACGCCCTTTTTCCGGATTCCCTACGCACTCATTCCTGGTTTTTCCATGTTCCGTGCTCCCTCCTTGATTTTTTACCTTGCCAGTTTCAGTTTCATCGTTCTGGCGGCGATCGGTTTTGACAAAATCGCGCTTCGGCGTGAACTAGAAGAAAAAAAATTCGTCAGCGCTTCCGCGATTTTCATTATTTTGTTTATCGTAATTATGATCATCGCGCTCGCGGCCAGCCCGGCCGGCACGGGCAATAAAGCCGCGGCTTATGCCGCCAACCGCCCGGTTTTCATCCGTGATATTTTTCTCGCCGCCGGTTTACTCGCCCTCACCTTCTTCATTGTTTTCTTCACCCGCCGTCAGCGGTTTCCCGATTACCTGGCAGCAATCAGCCTGCTCGTGCTGACCTCGATCAGCCTCCTGCCGGTGATGAACCGATTTCTGCCGGCCGGCGCCGGACCCGACCAATATTACGCGGCCGATGAAATAATCCGTTTTCTCAAAACACAGCCCCGCACCGGCCGGGTTTTCCCCCTGCTTTACGGCCGCAGCGGCGAACACGGCCGGGACAATTACCTTTGGTTCCACGGACTGGCCAGCTGCGGCGGCGCTTCACCCAATCCCATTCAACGTTATCAGGAATACATCGGCGCCGGCACCAGCGTCATGTTCAATCCCTTAAACCTCGTGCAATATCCGGTGCTGGCCGACCTGCTCAACATCCGTTATGTCGTCGGACCCGCCCTGCCGGAAGACTTATCTGCTCAGGAGATAGCGCGCTATGACCGCGAAACCCAGCGGGCATTATTATACTGGAAAAGCATCCTGGAACGTTATCGGCCGGTTTACCGGGGCCGGGAACACAACGTGTACGTGAATGACCACTGTCTACCCCGCGCGTATATCGTGGCCGATTATCAGGTATGTGAAGCGAAGGATGTGCTTAAAATCCTGACTTCAACCGCTTTCAATCCGCGGCAAACGGTGATCCTTGAAGAGGAACCGGAACTGCCCCGCGCCGTCGATACGCTGCCCATGGCGGCCGCGGTCATCACCGAGTACCGTGCCAACCGCGTCGTCTGTCAGACCGATCATTCCGTGTCTGGTTTCCTGGTTTTAGCGGACAATTGGCACCCGGACTGGCGCGTCGCGGTTGACGGCCGTCCGGCCCGGCTTTACCGCGCTAACTACACCTTCCGCGCGGTCTATGTTCCTTCCGGCAAACATGAAGTCGTGTTCCAGTTTGTTTCCGCCGCGTTTAATACGGGCAAGATCATCACGATCTTAACCCTGCTGGCGTGTCTGGCCCTGCTGGTTTTTTCCGCGCTTTTCCCGAAACGATCGCGTTCTCCAGAGTAAATTTCGTTAGAGAACTGCGTCTTCTAACCAGATCAATCCCGCGTCTGAGCATTATGGGTTTTGACCGGGATCGATATTATCTTGCCAAATCACTTTATTTAATTATAATAATCCGGTTTTTTACTGATAATGAAGGGAGATAGAGAAACCATGAAATCCAACCAGGCGTTTATCAAGCAGGTAGATAAATACAGCGCCCACAATTATCATCCCCTGCCGGTGGTGATCAACCGGGCCAAGGGAGTCTGGGTCTGGGATGTGGCGGGCAAGAAGTACCTTGACATGCTTAGCGCCTATTCGGCGCTCAACCAGGGACACTGCCATCCGGCGGTCGCGGCGGCGGCTATAAAACAGATTGGCCGGGTGACGCTCACTTCCCGGGCTTTTCACAACGACAGGCTGGGTGACTTTCTGGAAAAACTATGCCGGTTGACCGGCTATGAAAAAGCCCTGCCCATGAACTCCGGCGCCGAAGCCGTGGAGACCGCGATCAAGATCGCCCGCAAATGGGGTTACAAGAAAAAAGGCGTGGCAACGAACCGGGCCGAAATCATTGTCTGCCGCAACAATTTTCACGGCCGCACCACGACCATTGTCGGATTCTCCACGGATGCGCAATACCAGGATGGATTTGGGCCCTTCACCCCGGGCTTCAAGGTCATACCTTATAACGATCCGCGCGCCCTGAAGCAGGCGATAAATAAAAATACCGTCGCGTTCCTGGTGGAGCCCCTGCAGGGTGAAGGCGGCGTCATCGTTCCCGCGGCCGGCTACCTGCGCCACTGCGCCGAAATCTGCCGGCGGCATAACGTCCTGCTGATTGACGACGAAATCCAGACCGGTCTGGGACGGACCGGCCGCCTGCTCTGCTGTCATCATGATCATGTCCGGCCGGACATCGTCATCATGGGCAAGGCCTTAAGCGCCGGTTATTATCCGGTTTCTGCCGTGGTCTGCGATAACGTCATTATGGACGTTCTCAAACCCGGCGACCACGGCTCAACCTTCGGCGGCAATCCGCTGGCGGCAGCCATCGGCATCGCTGCTTTAGACGTAATCATCCGCGAAAAACTGCCCCAGCGCGCGGACCGGCTGGGCAACTGGTTCATGAACGAACTTCGCAAGATCAAAAGCCCGCTGATCAAAGAAGTCCGGGGACGCGGTCTATTAATCGGCGTCGAGTTGACAAAAAAAGCCCGGCCTTACTGCGAAGCGCTGATGGAACTCGGCATTTTAGCCAAAGAAACCCACGATCTGGTCGTGCGGTTCGCGCCGCCTTTGGTCATCGACAAGCCGGAACTGCGGTGGGCCTTGCCGAGGATAAAGAAGGTATTAACCCGGTGAAAACCAATCCGTTAAAAAGCGGTGTCCGCTGACGGACAAGCACGATCGCGGTTTTGCTGACGGGGATAAATCAAGAAGGGCGGCAAAAAAGCCGCCCTTCATCCTGTTTTAAGGAAATTTTACCCGTCTACTGTTCTACGGTAACACCACCGGACCGCGGCGGGAAAGTTATCAGAAAATCGCGCCATCAGGAACTGGATTTTTCCGGAGATCACCCGCGTCTGACTTTCTGATGCCCGGGAATTCATCGGCGATCCGGTTTTAGAAGTAATACAATCCGTCAAAAATAAAATGCGCCGGCCCCTCCAGGTATAGTTTATCCTTGATCGTGACCTGAAGTTCGCCGCCTCGGGTCTTGCAGGAAACCGGCGATTGCGTATACATGAGTTTGACCGCAATGTAAGATGAAGCCAATGAACCGCTGCCGCAGGAAAGAGTTTCGGCTTCAACGCCGCGCTCATAGGTGCGGACAAAAATGCTTTTGCCTTCCTGTTTAACGAAATTGACATTTGTGCCTTCGGGCTTGAAGTTTTTATGTTCGCGGATCTCCCGGCCGGTTTTCTCGACATCCAGGTCTTCAAAAGTATCAACAAAGACTACACAATGCGGAACACCGAGCTTGAGATAATGAACCTTGATCTTTTTGCGGTTGACGGTCAAAACCAGGTTCATCTTGATATCGATGGGCGGCATGACCTCGATGCTCACGATGCCGTCCTTGTAGAAGTAACCCAACGGACCCGCCGAGGTCATAAACTTACCCTTGTTTTCCAGCAGACCAAGACGGTAGGCGTAGCTAACCAGACAACGGGAACCATTCAGGCACAAATCGCTTTCGCTGCCGTCGCGGTTAAAATAACGCATGCCGAAGGGGTAGTTCTGCTCGACGCCGAGAATGATCATGCCGTCGCCGCCGACGCCGAGATTACGATCCAGGATCCGGCGGGCGAATCCGGAAAGTTCGCCGCTTTTGATAATCTCATTAAGCAAACCTTCCCGGTTATCAATCAGGACAAAATCGTTGCCGGTCCCTTCCATCTTGGTGAACA
>CBFGIH010000010.1:0-13281 GCA_965648775.1 Caldifarciminota bacterium
AGGTGGAAAAAATCCGTCAATCTTTTTGCTTCCTCGTATTCCGGCATGGAGCGTTGAATCTTTTTCAATATCGGCACGCAGAATTTTTTTAAAATGGCCGGTTCATAGACCAGCGCGGAATTAAACATCTCATCGGCTTCTTCCTGGTAAGGGTAGATGTTTTTTTCTTCACCGGAGCGGACCGAGCCCCAGTGTCGGAGCACGCCCTTGACATCATAACCGCGGTAATAGGTGTCACGGACGATCCGGCGCATTAACCGGGTGTCGGTGGTGGAAATGCGGTTGTGATCGTCAATGTTTAACTGGGTCAGAGCACTGATGTATATCTTGTATTTCAGCGGCCGCTCAACCCGATGCGTCAATTCCTCATTCAGGCAGTGAATTCCTTCGACCAAAGCCACGCCGTTAGCCGGCAGGTGCACGATTTCACCCTGGTGGCGGCGGCCGGTTAAAAAACTGAAACGAGGCAAGCGGACTTTCTGGCCGGCGATGATTTTCAGCAGGTCGCGGTTTAAGGCCGGGATGTCAACCGCCCGGATGCTTTCAAAATCCAATCGGCCGAATTCATCGCGCGGCGTGCGGCGATGGGGGAAAAAATAATTATCGGTGGAGACGATGATTGGCCGCAGGCCGTTGACCAGCAGTTGAATGGCTAGGCGTTTGGTAAAGGTTGTCTTGCCGGCGCTGGAGGGACCGGCGATCAGAATTACTTTCTGCCGCTCGCGATAAATTTGATCCGCGATGTTGACCACTTTTTTTTCGTGCAGGGCTTCGCTGACCTTAACAATCTCGGGCCCGGCGCCCTGCTTGATGGCCTGGTTCAATTCACCGATCGTGCTCAAGCCGAGGATTCTTGACCATTCCGCGTATTCATCAAAGATCCGGGCCAACCGGTATTGGGGCATATATTCCGGCAGCCGGGATTGGTCCTGCCAGAAAGGAAAAACCATGATGAAGCCCGCGGAAAATTTTTTTAAATAAAATTTGCCGGCCTGGCCGGTCTGGAACAAAGGTGGCGAACAAAAACTTTCATGATTGCCACTCAGACCGTAAATCGGTACCCTGGCCAACCGAAGCGTTTGCAGGAGGGCGACGACATCCTGACGGCCTTCCCGCTGGTAAAGCCGGATTGCCTCGCGGCGGCTCAGGATCTGCCGGGTAATCGGCAGGTTCTGAGCTATGAATCGGAGCATAGCTTTTTCCAGCCGATTGACATCCGGCTCGGTCAGGATCCGCTCCAGCCGGCAGTAAAAACCGCGGCTCACGGAATGTTCGATCACCAATGAAGATTTAGGAAAAAGCTGCCGGACCGCAGCGTAAAGAATCAAAGAAAGCGTGGCCTGATGACGGCGCCAATCATTGAGTTTGTTAAGCTCATCCACGCCGCGGCGGTCGTCTTCAAACATGGTTATTTACGGAAACCAAAAAGAGCGGTACCGATTCGCACCATGGTACTGCCTTCTTCCACCGCGACTTCAAAATCTGCGCTCATGCCCATAGATAGAACCGGCAGGGGTCTCCCCAATTTTTGCGTCAGTTCATCCCGCAGGTTTCTCAACTGCCGGAAACAGGACCGGGAAGCCTCAGGATCACTAACGGCCCAGCCCGGCCCAATGGTCATCAACCCCTGGACCTGGATTTTTGTAAAAGCGGACAAATCCTTGAAAAAGTCAAAAACCTCAGCCGGCGCCAATCCGTATTTGGTTTTTTCACCGGATGTGTTGACTTCCACCAGGCAGGTCAAAGGTTGGAGGGCGCGTTTTTCTATTTCCTCAGCCAGACGCCGGGAATCAAGACTGTGCAACACGGTAAAAATGCGCAGGGCCTCCTTTACCTTGTTGGTCTGGAGGTGACCGACCAGATGCCATATCGCCCGGTCGCCGATGACTGCATGTTTGGTCCTGGCCTCCTGAACCCGGTTCTCGCCGATATCCCTGATTCCAGCCGCAATTACTTCCTCGATCGTTTCCGGACCGAAGGTCTTGGTGATCGCGACCAGCGTCACTTCGGCCGGATCCCGGCCGGCTTTCTGCGCGGCCACGGCGATCCGCTCGTTGATCCGGGCAAGATTTTCTTTCACGGACATGCCTCATTATAACGATCTGCGGAAAAGTGTCAATCAACTGCGGGTGCTGACGGTGATGATAAAGAGATCCTGGGATAAAAACAAAATTAGTTGGAGATTCTCAGAAAACAGACAGAAAAGAAGGCATTGACAATAAAGCGCAGACGGCTATATAATAAGGCGCTGAGACAAAGAAAAAATGGTCAGTAATCTTAAAAAGTCTCCACCGATTGGTGGCCCAATTGCACGATTTAAGCAGAAACATAACACGCCTCCAAATTCATCCGCACTTTGTACCTCGCCCTCATTATGCAAGGGACAAAGGTTCATCATCAAGGGAAAACTAAGGTTGGGGAAAAAAGAAAAATAGGATAAAACGAGATTTGATAGCTACCAGGAGGTTTGAATGAATTCAATATTGCTTGGCGCAATTGCATTGTTTGTTTTCTTTGTAGGTTATCGTTTTTATGGAAGGATTCTTGAAAAACTGTTTGATGTGAATACTGGAAATAAAACCCCGGCACATAATAAGTATGACGGTATAGATTATGTGCCGGCAAAGAACTGGCTTGTGCTTTTTGGACATCATTTTTCTTCAATCGCTGGTGCAGGACCGATTTTGGGACCGGTCATCGCCTGCGCCGTTTGGGGATGGGGTCCGGCCATGCTCTGGATTATATTGGGGTCTATCTTTGTCGGTGGTGTTCATGATTTTTCAAGTTTGATGATATCACTACGCAATGATGGTCGCTCAATTGGCGATACTACAGAAATCACCCTGGGAATAAAAGCAAAGATAATATTTTCTTTGTTTGTCTGGTTATCTTTAATTCTCGTGATCGCCGTTTTTGCCGCTTCTGCCGCAAAAACACTTGAGACCACCCCGGAAATTGTGATTCCAACCTTCGGTATAGTTCCCACTGCCATCCTTATCGGGTTTATGCTCTATCGGTGGCGTGTTAATATTATTTTATCAACCACAATTGGTATCGGGATATTATTCGGGCTAATCCTTTTTGGCTGGTATGTGCCGATAAAGTGGACTTATTACGGCTGGCTTTTTAGTTTGTTAATTGTTTATGCTTATTCTGCATCAATCCTGCCGGTAAATATTATTCTCCAGCCAAGGGATTATCTTTCATTCTTTGTTCTATTTTTTGGATTGATAGTCGGTTATTTGGGTGTCATAATTACTCATCCCAATGTCAATACACCTTCTTTTGTGAGTTTTTCAGGCCGAGAGGGTTATCTCTTTCCAATGATGTTTGTAACGATTGCGTGCGGCGCAATTTCTGGATTTCATTCTCTTGTCGCCAGTGGCACCACATCTAAACAATTGAATAACGAAAAGGATGCAAAAAGAATCGGTTATGGGGCAATGTTGACTGAAGGTCTTTTAAGCACACTCGCGATTATTACAGTATGTGCTGGACTTTACTGGTATGGTGGTAAAGAAGGTTTTGTCTATCCGGAGTTGATCAAGGGTGGAAATTGGATTGGCGCATTTGGTAAAGGTTATGGACAGATCACAAAACCAATTCTGGGTGCCCTGGGAATGTTCATAGGTATCACAATGCTTAAGACATTCATCGTCACGACCCTTGATACCGCAACAAGAATAACGCGTTATATCGGAACTGAACTCTTCGGAGAACGATTTGGAATAGGATTTATGAAAAACATATATATTAACAGTGCCGTGGTGATCGGTCTGGCAACCTATCTTGCGGTTGGTCCCTGGCAGAATATCTGGCCGGTTTTCGGTGCATCAAATCAACTCGTTGCCGCTTTGGCATTATTGGTGGTGACAACCTGGTTATTGAGCAAGAAAAAAATTTGTTTATATACCCTTATCCCGGCAATATTTATGCTTCTGGTTACGATTACCGCATTAATCCTTCAGGCAATAAAATTCTTTTCCACGCAGAAGATTATGCTTGGTGTCATTTCGATTATTTTGCTTATCCTGGCCGGATTTATAATTGAAGAGACGATAAGAAGTTTGAATAAACGTTTTATCGTCCGGACACCGGATACCCGCGTACTCTAAGATGATGTTCAAGCAATGAACCAGATCCCGAAACTTGCGGGCCGTGAACTGCCTGTCCATTAATCTTCCGGGGCTCAAGGATACCTTATCTTCATGCCCAAGTCAAACAGGAAAGCATGCCGGATGTTATATTCGTGAATTCTGTAATGATGGTGGTGAAAATACTGTTATGGTCCTACCCGCGGCCTCTGGTTGGTTGACAACCACTGGTTTTTCACTATACTATGCCCGTACGAAAGGAGATCCCTTATGGCACGAAAATGCGCGGTATGCGGACGGGGAGCCCGGATCGGCTCCCAGATCAGCCACGCTCACAATGTGACCAAGCGGCGCTTCAACATCAATTTGCAGACAGTCAGGACTAAAACCGGCGGCCGGATTAAGAAAATGCTTGTTTGCACCCGCTGTCTGAGCAGTGGTAAAGTAGTCAAAGTTTAACTGCCTGTCCTTTTTATCGCCCTGACCCGTTTGTCTTTGCTCACTTTCCGACTCCCGGTTTAACCATGACTCAGTGGTTGTGCACCATAATCAGCGTGCTGATTATCAGTGCCATTTCCCTGGTCGGCATATTTTTTCTATCCCTCAATGAAAACCGGCTGCAACGCATTCTGTTTTTCCTGGTGAGTTTCGCGGTGGGCGGATTGTTCGGCGATGCCTTTATCCACCTTCTTCCCGAAGCCTCTGCCCAAATTGGCCCCGGCCCAGCCACGCCGTTATACGTCATCATCGGCATTCTGGTTTTCTTCATCGTCGAGAAAATTATCCGCTGGCGGCATTGCCATATTCCCACCTCCAAGCAGCATCCCCATCCGATTGTGGCCATGAATGTCATCGGCGATGCGGTGCACAATTTAATTGACGGGATGGTCATCGCCGCCAGTTACCTCACCAGCCAACCGCTGGGCCTGGCCACCACCCTGGCCGTGGTGCTTCATGAGATTCCGCAGGAGATCGGTGATTTCGGCATTCTGGTTCATGGCGGCATTTCGCCCCGCCGGGCTCTTTTATACAACTTTTTATCTGCCCTCACCGCGCTGGTCGGAGCGATGCTCATCCTGCTGACCGGACCTTATTTCAAGGATTTCACCATTATTCTTTTACCAATCACGGCGGGTGGTTTTATCTACATTGCCGGTTCGGATCTGATTCCTGAACTGCAGGTCTGCGAAGGAATAAAAAACACTTTCTGGCAATTGGCAGCAATCATTCTGGGGGTGCTGATTATGTTGTTGCTCCGCCTAGGGGCGGATTAAATATCGTGGCCCGGCCGGCCCGTCTGGTTGATTATCTGTTCCTGCTTCGTCCCCTGATTTTGATTCCGGTCTGGGATTTTCTGCTGATCGGCGCCTATCTCGCCGGCCAAAGCCGGACCATAACCGGCGATATTGTGCTTGGTCTTCTCATTTACACCATGGTCATGGGTGGCGTATACATCCTCAACCAGATCGCGGATGTCGAAACCGACCGGCTCAATCAGAAACTTTTTCTTATCTCGGGAGGTATCATTTCCCTCTCCAGCGCTCGTCGGTTTTTAATCGGCCTCTGGCTCGCGGCCGTCATCCTGTCCTATTCGTTCGGCACCACTTTCCTGTTGTTCATCGGGATTTCATTCCTGCTGGGCATCCTCTATTCGGTCCCGCCCGTGAAATTGAAGGGCAAACCAATCCTGGATACTCTGGCCAATGCGTTTGGCTACGGTCTGGTCAATTTCTGCGTCGGCTGGCTCCTGATCCGGCCCCTTGACCGGTCGGCCGGGCAAATCTTCCTGCCCTATCTCTTATCTATCGCCGCCGTTTTCGTCAATACGACCCTGGCGGACCTGGCAGGCGACCGCCAGGCCGGCGAAATCACCACCGCGGTCTGGTTAAAGGAACCCGGTGCTCTTATTGTCTCCACCCTGCTCGCGGCAGCGGCGGTAGCGACTGCCTATCTTAACCGGGACCTGGTCTGCCTGCTGCCGGCTGCCCTGTCCTTTCCTCTGTTTCCGGTGGCGGCGGTGTATTATTTCCTCAAAAAAACCATCTCCCGGAAACTGGTCATCGCTTCGTTCCGCCTGCCCGGCCTGCTGTTCACGCTGGTCACCGCTTATTTATACTGGCCCTACCTGATCTTTTTGGTTTTTGTGATGCTGGGCATGCGGATCTACTATAAAAAATATTTCGGCTTGAACTATCCGACGCTGGCAGGCGGTTAATCCCGCAAAGTAACCACCAATTTTAATTTCTTTTTATCCTAAAAAAACCCCGCATCGGTAAGGAATGCGGGGTTTGGAAAAAAGTGCGGCCTGCTTATTTCACTGCCTTTTTCAGCTCGCGGCCCGGTTTGGCACTCTCTTGGCAGGAACCCTGATCGTGGCGCCGGTTCTGGGATTCTTGGCAATTCGTGCTTTACGCTTGGCCACCGAGTAGGTACCAAAACCAACGAGCGTGACCTTATCTCCTTTCTTCAGCGCACCCGTGATGGCATCGATGAAAGTGTCAAGAGCAATACCGGCGGCTTTTTTGGAGATTTTCGACTTTTTGGCAATGACGGAAATCAATGCGGCCTTGGTCATATAACTGCCTCCTTTGTTACATTATAATGATTATTCCCGGCTTGTCAAGTGGCAAATGCTGGATAGACAATGCTCTGCGCGTTACCCCCGGTGCCAAACCGCGTCAATGCTGAATCAATGGGAACTTATTTTGTTCCTTGACAATCATGGTAAAATTATTATATTTTATATTATAGGAAAGGAGGTCGAGAAAGAAAACAAGAAAGAAAAAAGATGGCTCGTGAAATAAATAAAATGGAGGAGATATGCATAGTGTGTTGATTATTATGCTCGTGAATATCTTAATGCCGGTGCCGGGCCGCGTAACGCCGGAACTGGCCGGCATCATGGAAAATACCGCTCCGCAGGAAATGATCACGGTCATCGTGCACATGAACTGCGAATATCCATATGCTCAGCTGGAGGGTCTTTCCACTGCGGAAAAATGCCGGGTTTTTGAAAACGTCGCCATGAATGCGCAGGCGCCGGTGGTGGAATTTATAAGAAGTTTGCCGCCGGGCAAAGCACAAATGGGCGGGCAATTCTGGATTTTCAACGGCTTTCATCTCAAGGCCACGCCCGATGTTATCCGTTACCTGGCAAGCCGCGATGATATCTGGTTCATCGGTCATGATGCGACGGTCCAGCTGGACTTTAATCCCGGCGAAGATGCCGAACCGCCGCGTACTCCGGAATGGAACATTTCCAAAATCTGCGCTGATTCCTGCTGGAACGCTGGTTTCAATGGTTCGGGCATCATCATTGGCCACATTGATACCGGTGTCCTGACCACGCATGAAGCGCTGAGCGGTAAATGGCTTTCCCCCTACTGGCTGGACGGCGTGGCTTTTCAGTCCAGTCCCTATGACGATCACGGCCATGGCACCCATACCATGGGCACGATCTGTGGCGGTGACGGTCCTGGTCCTTTGGTCAACGATGTCGGCGTCGCCTACGGCTGCCGCTTCATTCCGACCAAGGCCTTTAACTCCAGCGGCTCGGGCCAGAACACCTGGATTGACACCTGCATGCAATACCTGGCCAACTTAAAAGCCGGCGGCGTGGATATCCGGGCCATCGGCAATTCCTGGGGCAACTCCAACGGCTCAGAACTGCACTGGTGGACGATTGTCCTTAACTGGAAAAACCTTGGTGTCCTGCCGGTTTTTTCCAACGGTAATTCCGGTCCAGGATCCGGAACGGTCGGCTCGCCCGGCAGTTATCCCCTGTCCCTGGGTGTCGGTTCGACCAATAGTGCCGACGGCATATCCAGCTTTTCTTCCCGCGGTCCGGCGCCGAACATAGATCCGATCAACAATCCCCTGTATTGGTATTATTCCAGCTGGAATCTTCTTAAACCGGATGTCTCGGCGCCCGGCGAAAATGTCCGCTCTTCGTTGAACACGGGCGGCTACGGCTCAATGAGCGGCACTTCCATGGCCTCGCCCCATGTCACGGGCGGCACCGCGGTTTTACTGCAAAAAAATCCCAATCTGACCGTAACCGACCTTTATGATTTGTTCCGCAATTACTGCGATCAGCCGAGTGGTTACACCTATCCCAACAACGATTACGGCTGGGGCCGGATCAATCTCTGGCGTTCGCTCCAGAACGTGCCCATGAGCAACCGGCCTAACGTGGTCTTGAGCCGGACCGCGATCGTGGGCGACAATAACGGCAACGGTAAATTGGATCCGGGCGAAACCGCCGGCATCACGAGCTATGTCAAGAACACCGGCGGCGTGACCGCGACCAATGTCAACGGCATCCTGCGCACCACTTCCCCGACCTACATCACCATCACTGACTCTTTGTTTTCTTACGGAACTTTGAATTCGGGGGATAGCGCTAACAACGCCGCGGATCCCTATGATATCGTGGTCAGCGGCTCAACGCCGGCCGGCACCGTGGTCAATTTCAACCTGGTTTTGACCTCAGCCGAGACCACCTGGGTCCGGCCATTTTCCTATGTTGTCGGCATCGCTCCCGGTACGATCATCTGGGGTCCGAAACCCGTGCCGACCATGCCTTCCACCGGCTTTCTCTATGGTCTGGCTTATGATCGAATCGGTGACCAGATTTTCTGCTGCGATGGCTACGGTCGCACCATTTATCGTTATTCCTCGGACAGTTTCGTGACTTCGATGGGCACGATTCCGGCACCGGATTCGGGCTGCGATGATATCGTTTACCACCGGGCAACAGACCAGCTCTATGTCACCTCGTTTGTCCAGAAACAGGTCTGGAAGCTTAATAAGACCTCGGGCGTGGTCATCCGGCAGTTCGCCAATCCTGCCAATGATTATCCAGTCGGTCTTGCCTTCCGGCCGCCGAATAATATGTGGTTTGCCGACCGCCGCGTCACGCTGGGCAATCCCGGCTATATCTATGTCGGCGACACCACGGGTGCCGCGACACAATATCCGAGCCCGGTGGTCGCTTATTATAACACGCGCTGTCTGGCTTACGACTCGCTCGGCAACACCTTGCTCCACACCCAGACCTGGTTTAACTCGGGCGGCACGGCTCTGGACAGCGTCGGGTTGGTGGAAATTACCACGACCACGCCGCCGTCTCTGACCGGCAAGCGCATCATTCTCAACACCAGCTGGAATCTGCGGGGCATTGAATTCGATCCCCGCGACGGCAATTACTGGATCACCATCCCCCAGGGCCTGGCGACCAACAACCAGATCGTCAAAATCCGCGGTTTCTATGCTCCTTCCTTTGTCGTCGAGGAAAACAAAGCATCAGCGGCCAACCGGTCCCTGGGCTTGACCATCACGCCTAATCCGGCACGACGTCAAGTGCTCTTTGGCCTCCAGCTGCCCGAAGTCGCCAATGTTTCGTTGACCATTTTTGACGCGGCCGGACGAAGGATCGCCCAGTTGATTGATCATCAGACTTTCAATGCGGGCTCATACACCCTGAACTGGCAACGACCCCAGGACGGCCGGGCTGCGATCGCGGACGGCGTCTACTTTGCTACCCTGCGCACAGATCAAGGCACGACTACTTCCAAATTAATACTAACGCATTAATCCCGACTTCGACCCTTTTTAAGATGCGCTCCGGCGAATAACCGGAGCGCATCTTTTACCGCCCCGTTTTATATCAGGTTATGCTCGGCAAAGGAATAGAAACCGGCGCGGGCAACAATGATGTGATCTATGATCCGGATCCCCATGAGTTCGCCCGCGCGGCAAAGCCGTTCCGTGATCCGCAGGTCATCTTCAGAAGGTTTGAGTACCCCGCTGGGATGGTTGTGAACCAGAAATAAACCGCTGGCTGTTTCCGCAAGGGCGAACTTGAAGACTTCCCGGGGATGGGTCAAACTGGCATCCAGCAGGCCTTTGGAAATGGTCGTGTCGCGCAGGACATAATTCTGGCCGTCCACAGCCGCCACTTTGAACAATTCAAATTTTAAAATGCCGATATGCGGAGCGTAGTGTTCGTAAACATCGCGGGGGTTGTTGAACTGCGCGGCTTCGCTTTTCCGTAAAGAACGCCGGCCCAGTTCCAGGGCGGCCAGGATGGAGACAATTTTGGCGGTGCCCAAACCGGTAATGCCGAGGTGTTCAATTTCGGCCACGCTTTTCTCCGCGATGCGCGCCGGGCTGCCGCAGCGCCTAAGCAGTTCCTGGGCCAGGGCGAGGGCGCTGACATTGCGCACGCCCTGGCCGATGATTATAGCCAGCAATTCGCTGTCGGTAAGGCCATAGCCGCCTTTTTGGACGAATTTTTCCCGGGGCCGGTCCTCGGCCGGCCAGTCCTTGATTTTCATTTTATGCCTCCTTACCCCCTTGGTACAACTGTCTACTCTCTACGGTTTTTTCTTAATTAAAAAGATATTTGATGCTTCTTGCCGTCCTTTTCCGTTCCTTTTTCCTTGTCCGCGCCCACCTGCGCCTCGCGCAGCCGGGCAATGAAAATTTTGATTTTCTCCAGTTCCTTGCTCCGCTCGGCGATTTCTCCGGCCAGGGCTTCGCGTTCGGCCTTCAATTTGCTGATGGCTTTCTTGGTCTCTTCAGCCTCAGCCACAAAAATGGCAGCTTCCTTGCGCTTCTTTTCCAGTTCAACGGACTCGCGTCGCACTTTTTCCAGTTCCTGACTCTCGCGTTCGAGTTCGGCATGCAGGGATTTTTTCCTGGTTTCAATTTCCTCATTGATCGACATGAGCTCTTCACGGCGCTTGTCGATCTTCACCAGCATGTTCTGCTCCATACCCTTGGCCTTCTCGATCTTGCCTTCAATCTCCGAGGAGGCGATTTTCAATTCAGAGATCCTTCCTTCCAGCTCTTCGCGCCGGTTCGTCAACTTGTTAATCTCCCGCTGAGTTTCATCGCGGATCTTCAGCAATTCCTTGGTTTCCTTGTTGAGCTCAGCCGCCGCTTTCTCCTCCTCGCGCTTTAATAGCTCAAGTTTTTCGGTCAATTCTTCGACCTGGCTTTTCCGTTCCGCCACCTTACCTTCCACCAGGGATAATTCTTTTTTGCGGGTATCAAGCAGCTGCTTAATTTTATCCGACTCTTCGATTGCCAGTTTCAATTCGTTATAATCTTCCCGCATCTTGGGCAGCGATTTTTGGAGCTTTTCATATTCTGCTTCCAGGTCCGCGGTTCGGGATTCGGCCGCTTGCAGTTTTTCCTCCGCTTTCACCAGTTCCGCCTTGCGGGTTTTGTATTCGCGGTCTATTTTTTCCAGCTCTTCCACTTCGGGCTTTAATTCGGCGATTTTTTTCTTGGCCAGTTCGATGGAATTGCCCAGTTCGCGGGCCTCGTTGGTCCGAAGTTCGAGATTCTCCTTGACTTTCTGGTATTCGGGTTCAAGCCGCTTTAATTCTTTCTCTTTGGCCTTGAGTTCCGAAACCCGGGGTTCGAGGGTCTCAAATTCTTTGGTCAGGGAAACCACTGCCGCGGACAGCTTCTCGAATTCATTGCGGTTTTTCACCAGGTCCTTCTGCAGTTCGGCTTCTTCTTTTTTCTCCTTTTTATACTTCTCATCCAGTTCGCGGTAAGTCTCCTCCAGGGTAGACAACTCCAGCTGGTAATTGGATATGTTGGAAATCAATTCACCAGCCTGGGTCTCCATCTTCTTCACTTCCTTGGCGATGCGCTCATGCTCTTCCTTGAGCTGGGCGAATTCTTCGTTTTCCTTGAATAATTTTTCTTTTTCGGTAGAAAGTTTTTCAACTTCCCTGGCCAGCTGATCGCGTTTTTTGGTCAGATCGGCCGCTTCTTCTTTCAACTCTTTGATTTGCCGGTTAAGTTCGGGCTCTGCTTCACGGTACTCGGCTATCTTTGCTTCCAGTTCGGTCTTTTGTTTCGTGAGACTTTCCACCTCGGCGGCGACTTTTTGATAACGGCTTTCCTCTTTCTCGTAGTTCTTGCGGACCGTGTTTAACTCCTTGGTCAGGGTATTGCGCTCCTCGTTCATAATCTTCAAATCTTTTTCCGTAGCTCTTAAGTCCGCCAGGGCGGTGCGCAGGGTTTGCTCGATGTTCTGGTATTCGCTTTTCAATTCCTCGGTCTTGACTTTGATTTCGTTATACCGCCGCTCGAAATCCTGATACTCTTTCTGCCGCTTGTTGCTGTCGGTATCCAGGGTGCTGATGTTTTTCTGGAGATCGCTCTGCTTGCTTTTCAAGGTCTCCAGCTGGTTTTCCAGTCGGCGTTTTTCCTCGCTGAGCTTATCGTTTTCGGAACGAAGCTCGCGGACGCCGCGGTCTAGTTTATCGCGCTCGGCGGTTAACCGACTGATTTCTTTTTTGAGATTGTCAACGCGCTGACCGTCCTTCTCCGATACCTTAACCGAATCCCGCAGTCCTTTTTCCTCTTTTTTCATCTCCTGCAGGCTGGCCTTCAACTCGTCAATCTCATTGTTGACTTCCATCTGCGCCGCATAGGACTCGGCTAATTTATCTTCGAGGGTCTTCAACTCCTTCTGCTTGGCAGCCAAATCTTTCTCAACCTGTTCGAGCTGGCCTAATTTTGCTTCAAGTTCACCAAGAATATCTAAATCATCATGTTCGTCTTTCTTAGCCATTGCCACCTCCTAAGCCTCAACGCAGACCAAACTGCTGGCTGCGGCCGACATTGCCCCGGGTCGAAAGGTGCTTCGATTGACATATTTGAAACGAATCAGACCCAGGGGATGAAGATTAAAACCTTTAATCCAATCCTGAATCAGAAAATATTGCAGGCTATGGTACAGAAATACTCCAGGGGCATCGGCCATAACGTGTTCCTCGATCCGGCGGTATGCGGCAAGCCGCTGGTTCGCGTTTCGGATCCGACGGGCATTGTCCAGTTCCTCGTCCACCCGGGATTCTGCATAGAAAAAAGTATTGCCGGTGGGGCCGAAAGAGCGGGAATGAAAAAGTGGATAGAGCAGGTTGTCCGGATCGCCGTTATCGCTGATCCAGCCGCTGATCGTCAGCGTGTGCTGACCGCGGTAAGAACGGTCAATGACGACCGACCAGGGCTGGGGCATGATTTCCACCCGGATGCCGATTTCCGCCAGGGATTGTTTGATGAACTCTGCCAGCCGGATCGACGCCCTGGCTTCGCTTACTTCCAGCGGATACACATCCGGCAATCCGCCGGGAAATCCCGCCTCCGCAAGCTCAGCCCG
>CBFGIH010000010.1:13291-16524 GCA_965648775.1 Caldifarciminota bacterium
CGGGCTTGGCTGATGCTGAACGGGTAGCCACTCGAGCGGGGATTGAAGGCCTTGATGGTCGGCGGGAAAATTCCCCGGGCCGGAATCGCGTTCCCGCTTAAACAATCCTCGGCCAACCGCTGGGTATCAATCGCGTAGGCCAGGGCCCGGCGCACGTGTTTGTTGTCAAAGGGCGGCCGGCGGCAATTAACGGCGAGGAAATGAACCGATAGTTCCGGCAGGGCCTGCAGCTGTCGAGGAAATTCCTCCCGTGCCCGGGCTAGAGAAATGGCACCGGGTTTGTAGATGTCAAGTGCGCCTTTTTGAAATTGTTCATAGGCGACGGCGTCGTCGTCGATAATTTTGAACCGCACTTCGTCGACGGCGGGACGACCTTCAAAATAGTGCTGGTTAGCCGCCAACTGCACCTCGGTGCCCCGTTGCCAATCAGTAATCTGAAAAGGGCCCAAGCCCACCGGCAGATCGCCGGGCAGATAAGGGTCAGCGACGTTGGTCGCCAGATTAGCCAGCATCGGCAAAAACGGATATTCGAGTTCAATTTGCATGGTGCGATTGTTAACAATGCGCACGGCCACTGCTTCGAGGTTTTTACCAGCACGGGCCTCGCGGCTGCCCCGGATCATTTCAAATAAATGAGCGTTGGGTCCGGTCAAGCCGCGCAGCAAACCTTCTTTCACGTCCTCGATCTTCAACTTTTGCCCATTGGCAAATTTCAAACCATCCCGAAGTCGAAAGGTGTACTGGGTGCTGTTGGGTGATATTTCATATTCTTCGCATAGGGCAGGTAACGGATCTGCTTCCATGCCGAATTCAAAAAGCCCGTTAGAAATATTCATCAGGATGTAATGAGATATGGAATCGGTGCGGAGATCAGGGCAGAGCGTCATGGGATCGCCGGTTAAAAGGGTGGTGATCTTAACCGGGACCCCGACCGCTACCGGAGCGTTTATCGGCGATTTGATCATCTCGCCGAACGCGGCTTGAAAGCGCAAAACCCGTTTCAGGGCATCTTCAAAATTCTGCCAGTGCCGATAAAGAGCTGGATTGCCGGCGGTCAGGCGGTCCGACTGTTGCGTGATGGCCGCGGCCAAGGTTATTTCTTCCCGGGCGACCCGGACGATATCGTGAAAATATAGTTTAATTTTGCCGTAGTCCAGCACCTTTAACGCCTTTTCCCGTTCCAGCTCGGTATTCCGTTTCAGTTCCTGCAGGATCGACAGCAACCGAGTAACGCGTGGACCGATGTTCTCCAGCGCGCGTTCGGTTTCCTGCGCCAGTTGAAAAAACTCCGCCACCACCGGTGCGATCACCGGCCGGTGCTGCACCGGACACCGACCCTCCTCGATCCGGGCGAACACGGTCAAGGTCTTGATCCGGCTCAATACTTTTTGAGCCTGGTTGTGCAATTGTTCCATTTTCGCGCACTCACCGGCCAGACGGCTACTGATTGCGTTCAGGCGTTGGAATACTTTCCGGCGGTCGCGGTCAAAGTTTTCCACCTGGGCCTTCAACTCGGCAATGTTGGTCATACCCGTGTCCAGGTTCGTATCGTACCTGGCCATTTCTGTCAGCACACCGCCCAATTCGTTAATTCTTTTCACGATCTCCGCAATGCTTTTCTGAATGGAATCTGAAAAAAGCGGTGCTTCCCGTCCCGCCGGGAAACCGGCTAAAATTTTCTGGCATTTATCGGTCAGGAAACGCAACTGCATTTCCTGGGCAAAATTCAAGTGCGCTGACTGGCTCAGATTGCGCAGGATATGCGCCAGCGACCGGATCTCCGACGAACGCAGCAACAGGTCTTCAATGATTTGCAGGGTTTCGATCAGTCGTTCATTCAGCACGGCTATGTCCCCGGATATTGTTTTTTGCAGTTGGTTATAAGCGGCCTGGTTATTCTCCACCTGGTTCATTATCTTCTGCAGGATGCTCAGGTTTTCATCGACCATCTGCAGGGATTCAAAAGTACGCATTAAAATATTTTCCGCGCGGGACGACATCTTCCTGACTTCCTCCAGCTCCTGGACCACGGGCTGGGCGGTTTCTTTAAGATTTCCCAGCCGTTGGCTCAGTTCCCGGAACGGCACCTGCGCCTTGCGGGCCAGAACCAGCGTCTCTCGGGCAATAACCGATAAACCCCGGCCGTCGGCTCGGGCCTGATAAGCCCGGATTTCCGTGTTTTTCGCCAGATACGCCAGGTTCTGAGCTGAAACGAGAAAGCGGTCCGAATCTTGCAGCACTTCTTGAAAAATGACATTCATGTTCCCGAGCTGGTCGCTGACGGCATTTAACCTGGCGGTCATAAACCGGACATTCTGATCCTGTTCAATCAGATCGTTTTTAAAGGTCAGGATATCTTCTTTGAACCCAGCCGAGTAATCGCGGACAATTTTAATCAGGTTATCGCTGCGCGCGATCATTTCAAACAAACTTTCCAGGCGGGTGATCAAACCGTTCAACTCTTCGCTCTGACCATTCAAACCCCGCGAATAGCTGTCCACTCTTTCTGACAGCCGGTTGCTGTCTTTTAAAAACGCTTCGAAATTAATCATTTATATCATCATCCGCGCCTTCTCGGTCCAGCATTATAGTCTGACTTGATTCCTGATAGCGGCGAAGGGAGTCGAACCCCTGACACAGAGATTATGATTCTCCTGCTCTACCAACTGAGCTACGCCGCCAATGATTCCAACCGAAGTATATCCGTAATCCTGGAATTGTCAAGATAAACCATAATCGCCGATTTCCCGGAATTTACTGCGCCCGGCCGGATTCCTTTCTCCGGTTCAAAAAACCGCGGATTGCAGTTGGTGACGATCAAACCGGCAAGTCGTCCCGCCTTAGCACATCCTCGCTGGCGGATGCAATTTTTTACGGCATTTCGCTGAATTTGAACCACTCTGGTTGCAAGAATTTACAGCCTCAGCCCGGCAGCTGAATTTTTCAACTGAGACCGCGGAACAATTTTTAACCCATTATCAGACCAAACACGACACCGACAGCGATTAAAAACAACGGCGGCAGATTTGTAATGATCAACAGTAAAAGACCGATCATTCCGAACAGGGCCGCCGGCAGATGATGCCAGTTATTAAAAGCAAAAATCATTCCCGTTGAAAAAAGGATGGCCACGATCGCCGACTTTGCTCCGTTTAAAAAGGAAACAATAAATTTATTGTGTTCCACGCGCTGATAAATGCGAATAATAATTTGAAAGATCAGAAAAGATGGCA
>CBFGIH010000011.1:0-3255 GCA_965648775.1 Caldifarciminota bacterium
GCGCTGACTCCAGCATGTTCCGGCTGATCACAACGCCGCCGCCGGGTCCGAAAGCAATGCTCCGAACATTGCCGACATTGATCCGGCGCGGATTCTTGTTCCGACGGTTGATGAAAAAGGCCTGGGTAAAACTGCGGAAGGCCTGGCCATAGTCGGATATAAATATCACATCCTGACCATCCCGGCTCCAGCCGACCACGACCGTGTTCGCGCCCAGGTAGGTCAGACGTTCTGCCGGTCCTCCAGCGGCCGGCATCACATAGACCTCAGGATGCCCTTCGTCCCGGCCGACAAACGCCAGCCATTGGCCGTCGGGTGAAAAAAACGGGTAAGAAATAATGCCCAGATTCGAGGTCAACCGGCGCGCCACGCCGCCGGTATCGGAAACCTGCCAGAGATCATCTTCGCTCACAAATACAATTTTATCTTCATGCATGGTGGGAAACCGATAATATCCCTGCATAACGCTCCTTTGTCAGGTAAATTATAGCGAAAAAAAGGTCAAAGGCAATAACGATCTTATGCCGTGGATAATCAGTGGGCATCATTGACTTGCGCCTTAGCCGTGGCTATAATACGCTCATGCCCTTAATGTTCAGCGTTTCTGGTCTGCGCGGCATCGCCGGTTTGGATCTCACGCCCGACTTGATTCGCCATTACGCCAAGCTTTTCGGCCGGTTTTATCAAGCCCGGACCATTGTTATTGGCCGTGACTGCCGGCCTTCGGGTCCGGCTTTCCGGGAGGCAGTGGTTAAGGGATTGACCGAAATCGGCATCCGGGTGATTGATCTCGGTATTGCGGCCACGCCCACGGTTTGTTTCATGGTCCGGCAACGGCGCGGCCAGGCCGGTATCGCGATCACGGCCAGCCATAATCCAATTCAATGGAACGCCTTAAAGTTCATCACGGGCCGCGGTGAATTTCCGACCGCGGCAGAATTCAGCGCCTTTTTACGGTATATCCGTAAAAACGAATCAATACCGCCGGCCCGGCGCCCTGGCCCCTGCCAGGTCTTAAGCCGCAGCGCCGAAGACCACATCCGCCGGATCACGACAAAATTGAAACTCGGCCCGCTGCGGCTACGGGTGGGCGTGGACGCGGTGGCCGGCACCGGCAGCCTTGTCATCCCGGAACTCCTATCCCGCTGCAGCTGCCGGGTGTATAAAATCAACTGCACTTACCGACCAGATTTTCCCCGACCGGCCGAACCGACGCCGGAACATATTACCGGCCTGTGCCGGCTGGTAAGGAAGGAAAAACTTGATCTGGGTTTTGCCGTTGATCCGGACAGCGACCGGCTCTCAATCGTGGACGACCAGGGACGCGCCATCGGCGAAGAGCTGACCCTGGTGCTGGCCGCAGACTATGTCTTGGGCTGGAAAAAAGGGCCGGCGGTCACGAATCTTTCCACCACCGCCCTCATGGATTATGTCTGCCGCAAGCACGGCCGCCGGCTGTTTCGCAGCCGGGTCGGTGAAGCCAATGTCCTGGAGATGATGAAAAAGTACAGCGCGGCGATCGGCGGCGAGGGCAATGGCGGCGTGATCTTTCCGGAGATCAATGCCTGCCGCGATGCCCTGACCGGCATCGGCCTAATTTTGAAACTCCTCCAGAACCAGCGCCAACCCCTGTCCCGGCTCGTAGCCGCTTATCCCGCGTTTCACATGCGCAAAGAAACCATGGTCTTGGACAAACCGGTCTTTTACGACCGGATTGAAGATCTGATTAAACATTATCCGGGCCGGGTGGATCGCCGTGATGGCCTGCGAATCACCACTCCAGACTGGTGGCTTCATATCCGGCCTTCCAACACTGAACCAATCTTAAGAATCATTGGTGAGGGAAAATCACCGGCGGCGATCAAAAAAATCATCCGGGATGTAAAATTATTGCTGGCGGACGAATAAAACCGTAAAAAATTTTGGTCGGGCAGAAAAAATCCCGACCGGCAACCGCCGGTGCCGATGGAACTTACTTTTCCCGGCAATGGATGTTAACGCGCCCGGCTGAGTAATTCCTCGACGGTCTGGCGGATTTTATCGAATAAATCCGGCGCATAGCCCACCTGCCGTTCCCGGATCACACCCTTATGATCCAGGATCAGCAGCTGCGGATAACCTTTGATGCCATAATCCCGGGCAATCGCTGCCGCGCGGAGATTGAGATAATTCAATTCCATCTTTTCTATCACGAATTTCGCGTCCGCGTTGTTTTTATCCACATTCATCCCCAGCACCGCAACGGGTTGTCCTTGAAAATAATCCGCAAGCCGGCGCAGCTGGGGCATGGCCATGATGCACCAGGGACAGCCGCGGTACCAGAAATCCATGATCACGATTTTTTTCCGGAAATCCTTGAGGGCGTATGGTTTTTCCTCAAAATCCGTGGTCTGCCAGGGCCGGGCCGGCTGATTGATGAACTCGGCCTGGCGTTCGGCCTCGGTGGCAATGTACGCTGAATCATTGCCGAACGCGTTTAACTCCGCATCCAGCTGATCCTGAAATTCACTGGTCAAGACGCCGGCGCGTGCCTTGACCAATAAACACCGCGCCTGGTTGATAAGTTTTCGGGTTTGCTTCGGCTGTCGGAGCGCCTGTTCCAGGAGTTCGTTATAAAGTGAATCATTTTCAAAATACCGCCGGGCATCCGCGGCCAGGGCCGCTGTCCGGGCGGGCAGGAGGGTATCCACCCGCGCCAGCATCGTGGTGGTCCGGGTTTCCGCTGAATTCATCTGAACGAATGATTCATCCTGGCGGACCGGCAAACCAATTTTAAAATCAATCTGCAATTCCGCGGTCATGGCAATCCGGCCAACCTGGACCAGAGGATTGGAAAACACATCTTTTACGATCCAGAGCGTATCCGTGGACGAGGTGTCGAGCGTGTAATAGTTTTTTTCCCAGTAATTTTTGCGGGTCAAAGACCAGCCGGTGCTGGCATCCAGGATATGATCGGGCAGGGGAATGAACAGAAAATTCGGATCCAGATCCTCCATGGTCCGGTTGTAATTAACATAGCCGCGGGAATGCATGTCCCAGAAAGCCCACGTTACGTTCCCGGTTTTTTCTATTCTTGCACCCGTGGAATCAATTTCAAATGGCGTTGTTTGACGGCGCACCACCATGTGCCAGGATTGATCCGCATTCTGGCCGATCACCCAAATCGTGGTTTCGATTATTTCTTCAAAGAGACGCGGACCGGTCTGGAGCCGGCGTTGGCCGCGGTAAGTCAACTGCTGGCCCGGAAAAAAGGCA
>CBFGIH010000011.1:3265-11606 GCA_965648775.1 Caldifarciminota bacterium
TTTTTATTCGGGATATACGGCCCCTGCGCCGAGAGGCAAAAACAGCAAATCAGCAGTAACAAGATAATTGATTTCATAGACGGTCTCCCGGGACGCGCCCCGGCAAGGCAATACCGGCAACATGACCGGTGCCGTTATGCGTGATTGGTTGGCACATGTCTGGGCATGGGCTTGCCCAGCCTCGAAAAAATGTCATTCTCGATCACCGGATAAAAGTGACGACGGAACTGTTCGCTGGTGCAGTTGGCTACCGCTGCCAGTTTGGCCAGTTCGTGGGAATCATCAAAATCATCCCTGGTCAACCGGATCATATACATGCGGGCAATCCGGTAATACTCGGATTCAACGTTGACCAGCCGGGCTTTCATCCGCCCTGTTTCCGGGTTAATCACTTCTTTAAACGGAATGGGATTAAAATGACCATCCCGGATCGCGATGATCTCGGCGTTGCCGCCCTCAATGACGTGACGCGCAGCGCAGTAACCCAGATCGCGTGTGTATTCAAGATCCAGGGGAATCGGATCGGCACAGCGCAGTTCATAACCGATGTTCTTGTCCACGATCGTGCCTTTGATGCCCAGCAGGGCCAGCCGCTCCAGCACCCGAATCCGCAAAAGATCGGTCAGGTTCACCTCTGACAACCGGATGTGACCGTGCGCGTCCCGCTCCAGTTCGCTCATGCTCTCCAGATCCTGGGGATCAATCCGCTCCAGAATACCCTCAGCGACCACGGCCACACCGTCAGCCCGGCCATAGCTTAAACGTTTGATAATCGCGCCGGCCAGGATATCGACAATCTGGGAGAGACGGACCCGAACATCCAGGAACTCCTCGGGAATAATCGTTAGGGTAGCGCCGGCGGCTTTGCCAATGCCCAGCGCGAGGTGACCGGCGTCCCGGCCCATGGATTCGACAAAATACCAGTGCTGGGTGGTCTGCGCGTCCACCATCAAATTCTTGATGATTTCCACGCCGATGTGACGCGCGGTCTGATAGCCAAAGGTGTATAGACCCTGCGGCAAATCAATATCATTGTCAATGGTCTTGGGCACGTGCACAACCCGGATGCGGCCGCCGGCTTCCTGCGCGACTTTCATGGCGCTGGAGCAGGTGTCGTCACCGCCGATGACAATGAGCTTGTCCACATCCAGCCGCAAGAGCGAGGTCACGGTCTGGGTTAGATCTCTGGGGTCCCGGGTCGGATTATCCCGGGCAATGCCGATGTAGGAACCACCCCGGAAGTGAATCCGGCTCACGGTCTCAATGGTCAAAGGCAGAACCCGGCTGATGTCACCGCGCATGATATGCCGGAAACCGTCTTTAATGCCCAGCACTTCAACGCCTTCCAATTCGGCGCAGATCGTGGCGGCGCCGATCACGCTGTTGATGCCAGGCGCCGGGCCGCCGCCCACGAGAATGGCTAACTTCTTCTGATGGCCGTTCATATCTTATAAAGAATATAACGGAAAAGCCGGCATTGTCAAGCCGTTGACTTTAGCGATCAACTGCGCTACAATTATCAATTAAGGAGGCAATGATGAAAACCTGCCGCTTATTGATCACGATCGCTTTTTTATGTTCCTGGTACCACGGTTTTACGATCGGCGCCGGCCTCCAGCTATCCGACGCGCTGGAACAAGGACGCCGATTCTCAATCTACGCGGACGCATCCCTGCCCATTCTTCCGGTCCTGTATTGGCGTCAGGGCATACTGGAGTTGAACTTACCTGATGAGGGCACAAGCCTTGCCCTGGGCACGGGCCTTTCTTCGGACCTGCTCTTTTTCATTCCCGCCGACATGCCGGTCACGCCCTATGTCGTCGCCGGGCTCTGGACGCGCTTCAATGAAACAGCCGTCAGCTTGGATTTAAGAGCGGGGTTAGGCGGCCAGACCGACATCGGGCCGTTGTTTGGCTACCTTGAACTCGGTACGGATTTCAGCCTGGTCAAGCCGGATCAGGAAGATCTTCAGACCGATTTTCCCCTGTTTGCCCGCCTCGGCGTCCGCCGGCTGCTTAAGTTCAAAATCCGGCATTGAACCAGGATTTTTTTCACTTCGCTTTAAACGCTCGGGCTAAGGAACCGTGTATTGAGCGGTTTTCTGCCCCGCGCTACTGCAGTAACTTTAGAAAAAATAAAGGGCGATGACGATCAGACCGTGAATCGTGGCGGTGGTGAGCGCCAACGCCGCCAGGATTTTATGCCAGGCAAGCGGCGCCTTGATCAGGCGCCGACCCGTTAAAACCGCCATAACCATGACCGTCCAGGTGAAGATACCAAGAGGAATAATTAATTTGGACCAGGGCATAATCCTCCTTTTAAATTTTTGACCTTGCCGGACCGCGGATTGTTTATCCGCCGTGAGGCAGGCCGGACTTGATTTCCCGCCGGCCTTGATTATCATTGGACATGAAATGTCCGCAGTGCGGAGCGGAAAATCAGCCGAAAAACAAATTCTGCCCGGAGTGCGGCTGCCGCCTGACCGCCTCGGCGGCTGAACCGCGCATTGAACTGGTCAAAAAAGAAATTCCCGCCACCTTAGTCCAGAAAATCCGACTGACCAAGGACGCGGCTTCCCAGGAGCGCAAAAACGTCACGGTCGTTTTCACGGACATCTCCGGTTTTACCTCCCTGTCTGAAAAACTTGATCCCGAAGAACTGACCTTGTTGATGAACGATTGTTTCAAGAAACTCAGCACCTGCATTTATCGCTATGAGGGCATCATTGATAAATTCATTGGCGACTGCATCATGGCTATTTTCGGCGCGCCCATCACCCACGAGGATGATCCGGAGCGGGCCGTGCTCGCCTGCCTGGACATGCAAACCGCCCTCGATGAGATCAACGGCCGCCTTGACCCGGCGATCAAGAAACTTGCGATCCATTCCGGCATCAACTCGGGCGAGGTGATCGCCGGCAAAATCGGCTCCGACTTGCAGATGGAATACACGGTCATGGGGGACACGGTGAATGTCGCCCAGCGTTTAAAAGACATCGCGGCGCCGGGCACGATCCTGGTTGGTCCCGAGACTTACGACCGCACGCGCTACGCCTTTCAATACCAGATCCGGGAACCGGTGGCGCTCAAGGGCAAAGCAGAAACCGTCCGCACCTATCAAGTGATCGGCCGCGCCTGGGGCACGGAATTCGGACCCACCGCGTTCCACTCGGATTTGATCGGCCGAAAGGAAGAACTGGAATTGCTTAAAAACGCCAGCCGCCGCCTGCGGCAAGGCAAATCCTCGATTATTTTGCTCAAGGGCGAAATTGGCGTCGGCAAGTCACGGTTGCTTTATGAATTCAAAAAACACCTGAGCGTCTCGGCCGAACCCTTGACCATCATTGATGACCGCGGCCTTTCATATGAAAGTTCAATTCCGTTCAAATCCTTTGCGGACAGCATCTTCCGTTACCTGACCCTGGGCACGGAAAAACTGCCTGATGATCCCGGGCCGGTAATTCGCAGCCGGGTAAAGGAATTGTTAGCCGACGCTGAGGGTGATGCCGGACCTTATCTTTACCGGGTACTGGGCTTGAAACTGACCGAAGCGGAAATGGATAAAATCCGGTTTCTGGACAGCCATTCCCTGCAACTGCAGATTTTCCTCGCGGCCAGCCAACTTTTCGAAAAAATCGCGGCGATCCAGCCGCTGGTCATCATCATTGATGACATACAGTGGTTTGACTCGGCCTCCCTGGAGCTGATCAGTTTTTTGCTGGCCGGCGTGAAAAACAACAATGTTGCTTTCTATTTCAGTTACCGGGTCAGCGACATGGCTCCCATCAAACCGTTTCTTGCCGCCCTGGAAAAGGATTACCCGGACTGCCGGACCGAAATTGTCCTGGGCAATCTTGACGCCGAGGACAGCCGCCGGCTAATTGATCACCTGACGGCCGACCGCCTGCCCGAATCCGTCTGCCGTTATATCATTGAGAAAAGTTCCGGCAATCCGTTTTTCATTGAAGAAATTGCTCGCAATATCATGGAATCCGGCCGCCTGGAAAAACCAGAAGCGCTGGCGGCAGACGAGATCGCGATCCCGGGTTCGATTGAGTCCGCGATCACGGCCCGCATTGACGGCCTGCCGCGGGAAGCCAAGTATCTGCTCAAAATCGCTTCCATCATTGGCCGGTCATTTCCGCGCGCCTTGCTGGAGGAGGTCGTCAAGGAAAAAGAAATCCTTGATCACACGGAGGAATTGGAAAAAAAAGAATTTCTGGTCCGGATGATCAAGGACCAGCACGTCCATTACGCCTTCCGGCATCCGCTATTTCACGAGGTCAGCTATCACAGCATACTCAAGAGCGAGCGGACCGTCTATCACCGGCTCATCGCGGAAACCCTGGAAAAAAGGGTTCAGAAAGAAATCGAGGGCTATTACGCGATTCTCGGCCACCATTACCTTCAAGCCCAGGATCCGGTCCGGGCACTTCCTTACCTGAAACAGGCCGGCGATGAGGCAGCAGGACTATATGCCAACGATGAGGCCCTGCGCCTTTACGGTCTGGCCCTGGACATTGCGGCAGAAGATCAGGAACGAACGGAGCTGTTGATCAAAATGGCCGGGATCCTGCTTCTTACCGGCCGGCTCCAGGAAGCAAAAAAGCATCTTGAGTCGGCGCTGGCTTTAAATCCGAACCCGGCTCAGCAGGCCTTGATCAACACCCGCCGGGCCAAGATTTTGGAAATAACCGGGCACACCGACGAGACGATCGCGCTGTTTGAACAGATCCTCAACTCGGCGCCGGAACGAACTTCACCTTTTCTGATCACGGTTTACTATGATTTTGCCTCGGTCGTCCTGGAAGCCAGAAGCGATTATGCCCGCAGCCGGCAGCTGGTGGACGCGGGTCTGGCCCTGGCCGGGCAAATCAAGGACCAGCGCCTCATCGCCGAAGGCTTGCGCACCATGGGACAACTGCTATATCGGCAGGGTGCCGGCCGGGAAGCGCTTGAATACTTGATCCGGGCCGGAGAATATTTTAACCAACTCAAGGACCAGGCCGGACTGGCCGGACTGCACCTGCTCACGGCTTCGGTCTACCGCATGCAGGGCGACCTCAAACATGCCATTGCTTCGGCTCAGCAGGCCATAGAAGGTTTTGAGCGGATCGGCAATCGCCGGCTGGCGGCCATCGGCCACAATAACCTCGGCACCTATTATGATCTGACCGGTGATCAGGATCAAGCCCTGATCCATTATGAAAAAAGCCTTGCGGTCCGGCAGCTTTTAGGCGACCGCAAGGGCGAAGCCATTGCCTATTCCAACCTGGCGCTGATCAAAGAGCAGCAGGGAGAAACCGAAACCGCGCTTAAATATTTTCTCCAGGCCCTGACCATCATGGAGGAAATCAACGACGTCCGCGGCATCATCAACACCGAACTTTCTTTGTTTAAGATCCACTTAAGCCGGATGGAATTGGATGAAGCCAAGCGGCTCATGGACCGCCTGCAGGCACAGAGCCGGAGCCTGCAGGATAAACTGCAGCTCAGCGATATCATGCATGATCAGGGATATTATTATCTGGTCACGGGTGACCTGGACCGGGCCCGCGAGATCCTGGACCAGGCCCTCGAACTGGTGGATCAGGAAACAGACCGGCACCGCCGGGTGAACGTTCTCAACACCCGGATCGAAGTCGCCCTGCAGCAGTCAGACTCCCGGGCCTTGATTATGGCGCAGGAGGCCTTTACGGCCAGCAAGCAGAGCCAGATGAAGAAACAGGAAATAATATCCCGGCGCCTGCTGGGCACGGCCCAGATCCGTTACGGTGACCGTGAGGAAGGCTTGCGCCAGCTCCGGGAAGGCCTGCGCCTGAGCGAACAATACCGCCTGCCGGTTGAAACTGCTTATCTGCTGGCTGAACTGGGCCAGGCCCTGGGCAACGAGGAAGGCCGAGACCTATTAGCCCGCAGCCGGGATCTATTCCGGCGCAGCGGTATTGAACTGGAGGCGCGGCGCGTCGACGCCTGGCTGCGCGGCCATGATTGACAGCCGGTCAGATAGGATTACAATAACTTTACGAGAGGTGAAAATGAAAGCAGCATTAGTCGGATTGATTTTGCTTATCTTCTGCACTGGTTGCCCCGGCACGGCCACCGCGGATATTGGCATGACCGATGACCAGGTGCTGGGCCGCGCACCCCTGGGCAGCATCTACCTGCGGGCGCTGAAGATCGAACTGCCGGAAAATGGGGAATATCAAACCGTCTGGACCGGACCGCAGACCGTAGCCGTGACCATTGGCAGCAGCTCCATGGCCAGCATCACTCTCAACCCGGTTGACATCCAGGCGGCGGATTATGATCGGATCCGGGTGACGGTGGATTCGGTCGGTTTTTCCGACGGCACCAATCAAACCTTGCTTTCCGCCGCGGAAACCCAGTTTGTGGCGCAGGCCATCGCCGCGATTCCGGTTGACGACGGCGATGCCGTGACCATGGTCATCAATATTGCTTCTCCCAACTGGTTCGATCTGGACTCCATCCGGATCAAACCCGGTGCGGCCATCTTCGAAGGCGCGACCCTGAAACGAGGCCTATAAACAAGCACTCGCCGAGCGGATGTTTGCCAGGATCCTGCGTTTTAACCGTGTCACTTCCACCCAGGATATTGCCCGGCGCCTGGTGCTGAATCATCAGGAAGCAGTAATTGCGGCCCGGGCACAAAGCCAGGGCCGAGGCCGTCAGCGCCGCCGCTGGTTCTCACCCCGCGGCGGTCTGTATGTTTCTTTTCTACTTTTCCCCCGCTGCCGGCAGCATGCCCTGCCCCTGGCGGCGGCGCGCGCCGTAATCCACACGCTTGAGCAATGCGGATTTTCAAATCTCTCCATCCACTGGCCCAATGATATCCTGCTTGACCGGCGAAAGGTCTGCGGCATCCTCTGCGAGCAGGTCCGCGGCGCGGTCATCTGCGGCATCGGCCTTAATATCAACACCGCGCGTTTTCCCCGCGCCCTCGGCTCGAGCACCGGCAACAAATACGATCTGGATCGGATTCTGGAAATCCTGGTGAAGGCTTTTGACCATGCCTACCGCGCACTGCAGAACGGCGATCTCGCCATTCAAGATTTGAGGCCGTATCTTTCCGGATTGGGTGAACCGATCCAGCTGCGGACGCGTGAAAAAAGAATCGCCGGCACCATTTTTGACATCGATGACGATTGGGCTTTGCTGCTGGCTGAGCCCAGCGGCCGGATCCGCAAGTACGTTTGCGGCGATGTGCTCCGGATGAAATGGTAACCACGATCGACATCGGCAACACCAATCTCCACCTGGGCCGCTTTCACCGACAAAGACTGGTCCGCGTCCTGACCCTGACCAGCACCGGCCGCATTGCCTGGCATCGAATCAGATCTTTTATCCGTCATGATCCGGAGCATGCCGTGGTCATCGCCTCGGTCCAGCCCCGGCTTGATCGGCGGTTCCGGGACATGGTGCAAAATCTTACCGGCCAGCCCGCCCGGTTCGTAAATCACCGGCAACCCGCGGGTTTGAAAATCAATTATCGCAATCCCCGAACCCTGGGCGCGGACCGGATCGCCAACGCGGCCGGCGCATTGGCCCTTTTTAACCGACCGGCAATCGTTATCTCCATGGGCACCGCCATCACGATGGATGCCGTCATGAACGACAGGCGTTTCGCAGGAGGGTATATTTTACCGGGCCCGGCGCTCATGGCCGCTGCCCTCCACGAACACACAGGCCGGCTGCCAGCGGTCCGCCTGGCTTCAGCCCGATACGAAATCGGCCGGTCAACCCGCGCGTGCCTCCGCGCCGGTATTGTGCTGGGCACGGCCGCCGCGGTTCGGCACCTGATCCACGAGATCCGCGCACGCTTTCCTCAACGTTTTTTGGTCCTGGCCACGGGTGGGCAAGCTTGTCTGATCGCACCATTCGTACCGGAAATAAAATATGTCATTCCTCATCTGAGTCTTTACGGATTGCATCAGCATTACCGTATCTATGGCTGAGATCAAACGAATCGTGCGCCTCACGTCCGGTCCGCGCCAGACCATTAAATTGGGACAAACGCTGGCGCGCCGGTTAAAACCCGGCACGGTGCTGTATCTTTACGGCGAACTGGGCAGCGGCAAGACGATACTCACCAAGGGCCTCTGTCAGGGTCTGGCCGTGCGGGAAACCGTGAGCAGTCCCAGTTTTGTCATCATGACTGAATACCATGGCCGGTGGCCGGTAGTGCACCTTGATCTTTACCGTCTTTTACCCACCCAGGTGCCGGCTTTAAACATGGAAGAATATGTGAATCCACACAACATCACCATCATCGAGTGGGCTGACCGGCTGAAACGCCGCCTGCCTGGTCGAGCCGTGGTCAT
>CBFGIH010000011.1:11616-14630 GCA_965648775.1 Caldifarciminota bacterium
AATCACGATTGAAGATATTAGGTATTGAAACCTCGGGACCGTTGTTCTCCCTGTGCTGGTTCGATGATCAGCGTCTGCGGTATCAGGTGCAGAAGGATCGGACCATGGAACCAGACCGCCGGGATGCGCATTGGTTTGCCGAAGTTCAGAAGATCATGGACGACCCGGAAATGGGGCAGATCGACCTCGTGGCGGTTGATGTCGGACCCGGCATGTTCACTTCCCTGCGCGTGGGCCTGAGCCTGGCCAAGGCCATAACCTTTGCCCGCAACGTTCCCCTGATCTGCGTCACCAGCCTGGAAGTGATGGGTGTGATCACCGCAGCCTGCGGCCGGACCGTTTTAGCCGTGATCAACGCCTATCAGGGAGAGGTTTACGCGGCATTTTTCCAGCAGGGCCGGCGCCAGGGCAAATACCTTTTAACCACGCCGGAAAATCTTGCCGGCCGGATAAAAAAATCCACGCTGGTGATCGGGCCGGGAGCGGATATCCTGCGCCGCCTGCCGCGGCGGCAAACTTGTCAATGGGAAATATGCGGGGATTCAATCTGGTGGCCCAGCGCCGCGGCCGTGGTCCAGACCGCCTGGCCCCGGATCCGTCGCCGTGCTTTTGCTCAACCGGATTACCTTGAGCCCTTTTATATCAGGAAAAGCGATGCCGAAAGAAATAAAAATCCGCGCCATGACCTATGACGATCTGGATCAGGTCTACCGGATCGAACGGGAAATCTTTCCCAATCCCTGGCCCAGATCGTTTTTTGAAGCCGACCTGCGCCTGGTTCGCACCGTGGGACTGGTGGCGGAAATCGAAGATCAGATCACCGGCTATGCCCTGGCGACCTGCGCGGACATCGAATTTCACATCACCAATATCGGCGTGGATTTAAAATTTCAGCGCCAGGGAATCGCCCAGCGTCTCATGGCGGCACTGGAAAAAATCGCCGTCGAGCGGGATTGCCCTCACGCTTATCTCGAGGTGCGCGTGGACAACTATCCGGCTATCGAACTTTATTTGAAACTCGGGTTTGAAATCATTTACACCCGCCCGCGCTATTACTTAGACGGCACGGACGCGCATGTGATGTATAAACGATATCAAACAAATTTAACCAAGGAGGTCTTATGAATCTGCTGTTAGCTCTTGCCCTGGTTTCGGGCCTGGATCTTTTTTTCATGAAGGATTCGCCGAATCTGCTGGCCCGGATTGTACCGACAGCACCAGCCGCGCAGTTGACCCTGATGTACAGTTTTCAGGGTACGAACTGGCAAGAAATGACCCTGCCGATCAACGGTCAATATGTCGACGCGGTGCTGACCGCGCCGGAATCGCTGAAAGTCATCGGCCTGTACGTGGTCTACGACCACGGCCAGCGGGACGACAACCAGGGGAAACTGTACCTGTACGAAATAAAACGCTCACCGCGGTTTCTCATGCCCTTTTCGCTCGCGGACCTGGAGACCATGCTCGGCCAGGCCAGGAAAAAAATTAAATCCGGAATCCATGCCGACGAAGGCATGGCGCTGGTGGATTACATTCTGGAAATCGCGCCGCTGGTGCCCTGCCTGCCCGGCACAGAGCAGGAAACGAAAAAACTTATCTTGCAGACCGAAGCCGCAGAACTGAAAAAGTGAAACGGCCGGAAAACATTTATCCCTTGACGCCGTCGATTTATTGGCTATAATTGACCATTATATCTTTAAAGGTAGTCACGCATTATAAGCAACCTTAAAAAATATGATGATATTTCAGGCTTTTGCTTATTTAGCCCGTGACTACGCGCATCAAGCCAACCACAAGGAGGTTTATCCATGGCTGATTTAACCTCCTTCCTGAAAGATAAACTCGGGAAGGAAAACTATGAAAAACTGAGCAAAATCAACAATCACGCGCTTCATGAATTCATTGCCCGCCAAATTGAACTCTGCGAACCAGCCAAGATTTTTATCTGTAATGACTCCGCCGAAGATATCGCCTATATCCGGGAAACCGCGCTGCGAAACGGCGAAGAGCGTAAACTCAAAATGCCCGGCCACACCATTCATTTTGATAATGCCGGCGACCAGGGTCGGGACAAGAAAAATACCGGTATCCTGGTGCGGCCTGATGAAAAACTTGATCAGGCGATCGAAACCAAGGACCGAGAGACAACCCTGAAAGACCTCCAGGTCATTTTCAAGGGCATTATGAAAGGCAAGGAAATGTTCGTGTGTTTCTTTTGCCTCGGCCCGACCAATTCCGAATTTTCCATTCCCTGCGTGCAAATCACGGATTCCAGTTATGTGGCACACAGCGAGACCCTGCTTTACCGGCCTGGTTACCAGGAATGGATCCGGCAAGGCACTAAAGCGCGTTTTTTCAAGTTTCTGCACTCGCAGGGGGAATTGGACGAACGCAAAACCTGCAAAAATCTGGACAAACGCCGTATCATCATTGATTTAGAAAACAATCTTGTCTACAGCGCCAACACCCAGTACGGCGGCAACACCATTGGTTTGAAAAAACTGGCCATGCGCCTGGCCATTAAAAGGGGTTCCCAGGAGGGCTGGCTGACCGAGCACATGCTGCTCATGGGCATCCACGGACCCAGGGACCGGGTCACTTATTTCACTGGCGCTTTTCCTTCCCTCTGCGGTAAAACCTCGACAGCCATGCTCGAGGGCGAGACGATTGTGGGCGACGACATATCCTACCTGCGCAAGAAAAACGGCGTGATCCGCGCCGTGAATGTGGAAAAAGGCATGTTCGGCATCATCCAGGGAGTAAATTCCAAGGATGATCCCAGCCAGTGGAAAGCCCTGCATTCGCCGGTTGAAATCATTTTCTCGAATGTGCTGGTCACGCCCGAAGGCGATGTGCACTGGATTGGTAAGGACGGCGCGATTCCAGAAAAAGGCGAAAACTTTTCCGGGCCCTGGACCAAAGGCAAGAAAGACAAGGACGGCAAGGAAATCAAAGTCTCGCATCCCAATGCCCGGTTCACGATTGCCTTGAAGTCATTCGACAACCTCGATCCC
>CBFGIH010000011.1:14640-15463 GCA_965648775.1 Caldifarciminota bacterium
CAGGGAGTGGAAGTCGCCGGCATTGTCTACGGCGGCCGCGATTCTGACACCTCGGTGCCGGTGGAAGAGTCATTTGACTGGGTTCACGGCATCATCACCAAGGGCGCCGCGCTTGAATCCGAAACCACGGCTGCGACGCTGGGCAAAGAAGGCGTGCGCGAGTTTAACCCCATGTCCAACCTCGATTTTCTTTCAATCACGATCGCCCAATATCTCCAGGCCAACCTCGATTTTGCTAAAGATCTCAAAAAACCACCCCGGATCTTCGGCGTCAATTATTTTCTCAAGGATAAGGACGGCAACTTCCTCAACGAAAAAACCGATAAGCGGGTATGGTACAAATGGATGGAACGACGCAGCCACGGTGAAGTGGACGCCATCAAGACGCCCACGGGCCTGATCCCGAAATATGAAGACCTGCAACCGCTTTTCCGGCAAATCCTGAACAAGGAATACACCCGAGAAGATTATACCAAGCAATTTACGATCCGCATTCCGGAAAACCTGGCCAAGATTGAACGCATCACCGAAATCTACAAAACCAAGGTTTTAAATCCGCCCGCAGTTCTGTTTCAGATCCTGGGCGAGCAGAAAAAACGGTTGCTCGAATACCAGAAAAAACACGGCGACTATATCCCACCGGACAAGTTGTAGTTTCATTAATCAATATCGGATTTTGCCCCCGGTCCGCACGCGCCGGGGGCAAAATTATTAATCAATCCTCTTTAAGAACCGCATCGGCTAACAGGATCCATCAACCATTAATAGTCGTTAACTTGACATTCGGGCTTGCTCTGCGTATACTATATGGTCAAAATGAAAT
>CBFGIH010000011.1:15488-15987 GCA_965648775.1 Caldifarciminota bacterium
GATTTTTTTCCGGAATTTATCAACTGGCAGCCTCTATTCGATCTCTATGTGGTGAAGGATGAGGTCGTGATCACCATCGAGATCACGGGCATCGAACCCCGGGATATTATGCTTTACTGCGGCAAGAACTACCTGTTGGTCAAGGGCATCCGGCGCTCGCCTGAATACCTGACCAAGGATTGCTGCGTTTTTCACAATCTCGAGATCCCTTATGGCCAGTTTTATCGCCGGATTGACTTGCCGGTCCCGGTCGAAACGGCAAAATTAAAAGTGACGATTCATAACGGTCTATTAACCGTAACTGTGCCCGTTATCAAAGAACGCGTCATTCCCATCCAGTAAAGAAATGGAAGAGCAGACAATCGCCATACCGGACGAACTGGGCGTGATCCCGATCAAAGGCGGGGTGGTCTTTCCCGAACAAATCGTGCCCCTGATTATCCACACTCAGAAACTGGCCAAGCTGATTGATGAAATCCTGACCACCAACAAGCTGGCT
>CBFGIH010000012.1:0-15353 GCA_965648775.1 Caldifarciminota bacterium
TAACTTTCCGCAGGCAGTCGAGAACTCTTTTTTCCATGATCGGATTGCCAATTTGCACGCAGGATTTCTGGGCGTGGCGGGAAAGCTCAGCCGATGAGAAGGTGGCGCCGTGGATGCCGTCGCGGCCGGTACGACCGCCCACAAGCAGGATGATATCCCCGGATCGTGCTTTTTTCTTGATTCGGTCTTTGCGGATTAGGCCGACGCAGCCGCAGAAGATCAATGGGTTATAAAGGAAATCTTCATCATAATAAACCGCACCGCTGGCGGTAGGGATGCCCATCCGATTGCCGTAATCCCGGACACCCCGGATCACACCCTTGATGATCCGATCAGGATGCAGCAAGCCGGCCGGCAACTTGCGGCGCGGCAGGTGGGGTGGTCCAAAGCAAAAAACATCCGTATTCATGACCGGAATTGCTCCCAGGCCCGTGCCCATAATATCGCGGATGACGCCGCCAATGCCGGTGGCCGCGCCGCCATAGGGTTCAAGGGCGGAGGGATGGTTATGGGTTTCAACCTTGAAACAGATGCCATGCTGATCATCAAAGTCGATAACACCCGAATTATCGTGGAACACGGAAAGGCAGCGGGGATGATTGATGGTCCGCGTTGCCTTCATGATCGTGCTGCGTAATAGATTGTCGATGACCCTGCCTTCAAAGACGATGCGGCCCAGAAAAGTTTTATGCCGGCAATGCTCACTCCAGGTCTGGGCGATTGTCTCCAGTTCCACGTCCGTGGGCGGACGACCCCGGCGATCAAAATATTGTTTGATGGTCTTCATTTCTTGAACCGACAAGGAAAGCCCCAGTTCCTCGCTCAGACGTTTGAGGTCGCCGGTCAGCGGTATGGTGCGGACCATAACCGGCGAATGGTCGTTTATGATCGGAGATTCGGCGCCGAATTTGATATGCTGAATCAGGGGATTGTACAGAAAAAGAGCGGCCCGTGTTTTTATTTCATCCGTGGCATAAGGGCCACTAACGAGATAGTTGACCGCGGTTTGGACAGCCCGAACGCGCAATCCCAGATCAGCAACTGCTTTCAAGATGCTTTCCTCGCGCGGATCAGTCACGCCCGGATTATAAAGTACTTCAAAGCCGCGGGGCGGACCCAAACGATATTTTTCGACTACTGGATCGCACAACAGCCGCTCCGCGATCCGGCGGGTGGCGGCAGGACTGAGTTTGGGTTGAAAATAGTACACGTCTCGGACATGAACCGCGGTGATTTTTTTCAAACCGAACGCCTGAAATTCTTCTTTGACGATCCGACCGCGCGGATCGTGCCGGCGGATTATTTCAATGCGGGTCATGGCGGTTCAGCACACACCTCGTCGGCGGATCTGGTAGACAGTCAGCAGGATGATGGTTATAAACGTAAATACCACACTTACCAGCACGAGCACCATGAACGCGTTTTGGCCTTGATCTTTATCCCGAATTTCATCGTTCAAGACGAAAAAGGTCCTTTTGGGACTTCGCCTCCTTTAGTAAGGCCGTGGCTTTGATAACGAGTGAATCATAGGAGAGGTTAACGCGGTAACCGGCCTTGGCGCCCCAGAGATTAGCGCTGATGTCATGATGCAGGCGCTGAGTGAAAAATGCCCGGCTCGAGTCAAACTGGGCACTGGTGAATTCCATTTTCCGCCCCCGGAGATAATCAGCAAATTCCTGCAGTAACTGATTGTCAACCCGAAAAGAGCGGTCGATGTTTTTATGGCTCGCGGTGTATTTGACAACAAAATCAAAAAAATAACCTTTGATGATGACTTCGGAATCGAGTTTACGTACACGGCTGGAACGAACCACGACATCCGGCGCGATCCCGCCGTTGCCATAAACCGTGCGTTTCAATGGACCCAGCGTCGTGAAAATCTTGCGTTCTTTCTTAAGCGTGTCCGCTTTCAGCAGGGAGTCGTCCTCGATGCCCTGCCGATCCGGCGGTTTATCAATGGCCCGGCCCGAAGGAGTGAACCAGCGGGCGGTCGTGAGTTTAAGTGCGCCTTCTTCCATGGGAATGATATTTTGCACGGAACCCTTGCCAAAGGTGTTGGTGCCCATGATCAGGCTGCGGTCCCAGTCCTGCAGAGCGCCCGCCACAATTTCGGACGCGGAAGCGGAGCCGATGTCCACGAGCGTGATCATCGGGAATTCGCCATAAGCGGAACTTCGGTTTGATCGGTAGGTCTGAGGCGGCGTGGCGCGTCCCCGGGTGGTCACGATCTCGCGACCTTTATCCAGGAACAGTTCACCGATCGCTATGCCCTCCTGGAGCAGTCCGCCAGAATTAAGGCGCAGGTCAAAGATGATTTTTTTGGCGCCGTGCTGGAACAGGGAATCGAGGGCAGCACTCAGTTCAGCATCGGCGGTTCGGGAAAACGACGCCAGGTAAACATATCCGATGTCGTCGGTGACCATCGTGTAAAAAGGAACCGCTTCCAGTTTAATCACGGCGCGGGTGATGGTGACACTGAACGGTTCGGGTAGACCGGAACGGAGGATGGTCAGGACCACCTTGGTGCCCGGTTGTCCCCGAATTTCCTTAACCACGATGTCCACGTTCTTGCCATAGGTGGCCACGCTGTCAACCATCAGCACGATATCACCCGGCAGCAAACCGGCTTTCTGGGCCGGCGTGCCTTCCAAGGGAGAGACGATGTTGATACTATCGTTGCGGGTACCGATCGTGGCACCGATGCCGCCGAATTCGCCCTCAGTGCTCACGCGCAAGCGTTCAAATTCGTCCCGGGACATGTAAACCGTGTGGGGATCATTGAGCGTCTTGAGCATCCCTTCAATGGCACCCTGCATCAGCGAATCCGTGTTCGGTTCCACGACATAGTTGTCTTCCAATTCCTTGAGGATCCGATTAAAAATGCGAATCAGGGAATAGGTCTGCTGGGTCGCCCATAATTGCCGGGAGATAAAGAAACCACCGATGAGCATCACAACAATCAACGGCAAGATAATTTTTTTCATAATTGATACCCCTTGTTGACAAGAAATGCCCTGGTCCACATGATCACCTCACGGGAAATTTCGTCCACCGACCGGCTTCCGTCCACAACCCTGAATCTTTTTTTGGCGCGGCGGGCAAGGCGGAGATATCCCTGCCGGACACGGCGGTGATAATCTTCATCTTCCTGTTCCATCCGATCGCGGTTCTTGCCGCGGAGATGCCGATGCCCGGCGTCAATATCGACGAGGAAAGTCAAATCGGGTTTTATACCCGCCGCGGCAAAGCGGTTGAAGATGGTGACCAGTCGAAGCGGCAGGTTGCGGCCGAAGGCCTGGTAAGCCGTGGTGGAGTCCGAGAAGCGGTCGGCGACGACGATCTTCCGGGCCGAGAGCGCCGGCTGGATGACTTCACGAGTCAGCTGGCTTCGGGCGGCGAGAAAAAGCAGCAGTTCGCAGTGGGAATTGATTTTCTGGCCTGGATCGAGCAGGATTTGCCGGATTTTTTCGCTGACCGCTGTGGTGCCGGGATCACGGATAAAAATGAAGTCCAGGCCGGTAGATTTCAGCCAGGCGGCAAGCGCCTGCGCCTGGGTGGTTTTGCCCGACCCTTCGACGCCCTCAAAAGAAATAAGGACGCCACGTTTGACTCCGGGCATTATTGGGCGGAGCGTTGTCCGTATTTCTTTATAAACGCTTCGGTTTTTTCCCGGCAGATGTAATCGGGAAATTGCACCGGCGGCGATTTGAAGAAATAACTTGAGGGTTCAATGATCGAGCCCTTGAGATGGCGATCGAGCGCCAGCTTGGCGCAGCGAATCGCGTCGATGACCACGCCCGCGGAATTCGGCGAGTCCCAGACCTCAAGTTTCAACTCAATGTTGAGCGGTACATCACCGAAGGTTTTGCCCTCCATCCGTAGATAAGCCCATTTGCGGTCCGTCAACCAGGCAATGTAATCTGACGGACCGATATAGATGTTATCGGCGCCGATGTCGTGTTTTAAAAGCGAAGTCACGGCCTGGGTCTTGGAGATTTTTTTCGATGCCAGGCGGGTCCGTTCGAGCATGTTCAAAAAATCGGTGTTACCGCCCACGTTCAGCTGGGAGGTTCTTTCCAGCCGCACACCCCGGTCATTGAAAAGATTAACCAGCACGCGGTGCAAAATGGTGGCGCCGACCTGTGATTTGATATCGTCGCCGAGTACGGGCACCCCTTTTTCGGTGAACCGCTTGTGCCAGTATTTCTGACTGGCGATGAACACCGGAATGCAGTTGATAAAAGCACAGCGGGCGGTCAGGACCTGTTCCACATACCACTTCGTCGCTTCTTCGCTGCCCACGGGCAGGTAATTGATGACGACATCAGTTTTGGTTTCCTTGAGTAACCGGACAATATCTGCGGTTGGTCCGGGTGCTTTCTCGATGATTTGCGAAAGATAATAACCGAGCCCGTCGTGCGTCATACCGCGCACGACTGGCACATTGAGTTTGGGCACATCACAGAAACGGTAGGTGTTGTTGGGCTTAGCGTAAATAGCCTGGCCCAGATCCTTGCCGACTTTGTTACGGTCAATGTCAATGCCAAAAGTGAATTCAATATCGCGGATATGATATCCGCCCAGGCGCGTGTGCATGATCCCCGGGATCATAGTGCCTTCCTTGGCCTGGCGGTAATAATATATGCCTTGAACCAAACTGGAAGCGCAATTGCCCACGCCGATAATTGCCACTCGGATTTTGCCCATCAAGTCCTCCTTATCATGGTAATATTTTATACCTTTTTAACCGAAAGTCAACGGTTCAAATGGATAAAATTTATTTATTTTATTATAAATGTGTGATTTGATATGCCCCTTTATAATTGTCTCTAATTTATTAAAGGTTCTTGCTTGAGGGCCTTAAGCGTCACGGTCAACCGCTACGGCTTATTGCTTGACAAGTGCCGAAAAACAGGATAAAATACTCGATGTCTTTGCTCATTCGCAACGCGTCTGAGATTCTGACCATGACCGGCGCCGGACCAGGGTTACTGCGCAACCGGTCGTTGTTAATTGAACGCGGGCTTATCCGGCAAATCGGCGATGGTAATATGACATTCCGGCGCGCTCGGATAATCGATGCCCGCGGTTTCGTGGTCCTGCCCGGTCTGGTGGATTGTCATACTCATTTAGTGTGGGCGGGCAGCCGGGAGGATGAATTCAGCCGCCGGCTGGCCGGCGTTTCCTACGAACAAATCGCCCGCGAGGGCGGCGGCATTATGAGCACCGTGGCCTGCACCCAGCAGGCCGATGAAGAAGAACTTTTCCGTCTGGCCCGGCAGCGGCTCAAACTAATGATCCAGGAGGGAACAACCACGGTTGAGATCAAGAGTGGTTATGGCCTGTCCCTGGACGAGGAACTAAAAATTTTACGCGTCATCCGCCGGCTTAAAAAGAGTGAACCCGTGGATATTGTCGCGACATTCCTGGTGCACGCCGTGCCCCCGGGAATAAACCGGCGTGATTATGTCCAGCAGGTGCAGGATGAAATTTTACCTGCGGTCAAGCGCCAGGGAATCGCTAAGTTCTGCGATATCTTCTGCGACGCCACCGCTTTCACCCCGCGGGAAAGTGCGGCGATTCTTTCCCGTGCCCGCGCCCTGCGGCTGCGGCTCAAGATCCATGCGGACGAATTGACCAATTCCGGCGGCGCCCGGCTCGCTGCTGATTTGCGCTGCGTTTCGGCGGACCATTTAATTCACACGACCGATCGCGATTTTCAACGCCTGCACCGCGCCGGCGTGATTCCGGTGTTCCTGCCGGGCACTTCACTTTATCTGCGCCGCGAAAAGAAACCGCTTTTATCCGCTTTGATCAAACGCCGTGCCGGATTTGCACTGGCTTCTGATTACAATCCGGGCACGTGCCTGATTTATTCCCTACCCCGGATTGCCGCCCTGGCGTGTTTGCTGTACGGTGCTTCCATTGAATCCAGCCTGCAGGGGATTACCCGCTATGCGGCCCGAGCCTTGGCCCGGCCGCATAACGCGGGCGCCATCCGCGTCGGCGGTTCGGCGGATCTGGTCATCTTTAACGTCGATCATTACCGCAAAATCGTTTATCAGTTTGGTGAGCAGATAGTGGCGTTTGTCATCAAAAAGGGGAAAATAATCTATGGAAAGAATTGTTGAATGCGTGCCTAATTTCAGCGAAGGCCGATCGGCTGAAACCATTGACGCAATCACGAAAGAGATCACCTCGGTTTCGGTGCAGCTGCTAGATGTTCAGATGAATCCTGATCACAACCGTGCGGTCGTGACCTTCATCGGCGATCCCGATGCGGTGGTGGAAGCTGCCTTCCGGGGTGTCAGAAAAGCCGCGGCGCTGATTGATTTAAACCGTCATCAAGGCGAGCATCCCCGGATTGGCGCCACGGACGTCATTCCCTTTGTTCCGATCGCCAATATCTCGCTGGAAGAATGTGCAGAATTGGCACGGCGGCTTGGTCAACGCATCGCCGCCGAACTCAATATTCCGGTTTATCTCTACGAGGCGGCCGCCCGGCGCCCGGATCGCGAGAATCTGGCCGCAATCCGGAAAGGTGAATTCGAAGGGTTGAAAGCAGAGATAAAAACCAATCCGGATCGTGCCCCGGATTTCGGCCCACCGGAACTTCATCCGACGGCCGGCGCGACCGTGGTCGGCGCCCGTTTTCCGCTCATCGCCTATAATATTAATCTCAATACCAGCGATGTCAGTATCGCTAAGAAAATTGCTAAGGCCATACGGTTCCGGGATGGTGGTTTTCGCTTTGCCAAGGCGATGGGGTTTGAGTTAAAAGAAGAGCACCTGGCTCAGGTGTCGATTAATATGACCAATTATCTGGGCACGCCACTTTACCGGGTTTTCGAAACCGTACGCCGCGAAGCTCAGCGCTACGGAGTGATGATAAAGGAATCAGAGATCGTCGGCCTGGTGCCGGAAAAGGCTCTGGTTGATTCAGCAGTCTATTACCTTCAGCTCGATCGTTTTAACGAAAATCAAATTCTGGAACACCATCTACGCGGCACCGCCGGTAAGGCGGAAAGCCTTTATGATTTTCTCAGCCGCCTGTCGGAGGCCACGCCGACTCCGGGCGGCGGCAGTGTCGCGGCCCTGGAAGCGGCGCTGGCAGCAAGTTTATTGGCCATGGTCAGCGGTTTATCCGCCCGCAAGGTCGATGATGCTGAGATCAAAGCCGGCGTGGGTGCTTTGAAAATGATGATGTCCGAGTTTTACCGCATGATCGAGGAGGATAAAAAAGCCTTTGATGCGGTTTTGCAGGCGTTCAAAATGCCTCGTGATACCGCGGAAGAAAAAGAACGACGGGAGGATGCTGTCCAGCATGCTTACCAGGGCGCGGCGCAGGTGCCGATGCAGGTGTGCCGGTCGCTCGTCCAGCTCCTGCCGCATGCCCGGCGTCTGGCTGAGCGGGGTTTGAAATCTGCGATCTCAGATGTCGGCGTTGCCCTTCATTCCATCCGGGCAGCTTTAGCCGGCGCCCGGCTCAATGTCCTCATAAACCTCTCAAGCATTAAGGATCAGTCCTTCTGCCAGAAAATGAGTGCGGAGCTGGATGCGTTGACCAGGCAGGCTGAGCAAGATCATCGGGAAATCGAAGCAATCTGCTTGACAAAGCTTTGAATTCAGTTATAATTTATAAAGGCAGGCCGGCATGGAAATTAATATATTAGAAAAATGCAAGGAATACCTGCGCGAGGGGCGTGTGGAGAAAGCGCAGATCATTCTCCGACGGGCGCTGGGCGAAAATCCCAATCACCCGCAGTTCTTAGAACTCGCTGGTGATCTGGCTTTAAAACTTGGCCGCAGCGATGAGGCAATTACCCGCTATGAACTCGCGAGCGAGAATTACACTCATAGCAATCATTTTGCCGAAGCCATCATTGCCCTGGAAAAAAGACTTAAAATCAACCGTCTCAACGAAACTGCTGTTTTCCGCCTCGCCGATCTATACCGCTTTTATGGCCTGCCCAATGAAGGATTAAAGAAAATTATCGAACTTTGTTCCACTGCCCTGGAAAAAAAAGATGAGTCCCTTTTTGTATCCGGGCTAAGAAAAATTATTGAAACGCAAAGCCGAAATACGCCCCTGCGTTTTCTTTTCGCCAAGCTGCTAATGGCGATCAACCGTGTTCAGGAAGCCCGGGATGAGTTTCAGCGCGTTAGAACTTTAGCGCAGGAGACGGGCGATCAGAACATCCTTAACGAATTAGATCAGCTATTCACGCAGACCGATGGCGGAGAAGAGCTCGATCCCAAAAGTCGTGTGGAACTGGGCAACCTTCTCTACGAAATTGGTTCCAAGGATGAAGCTCTGGTTGAATTCACCAGAGCCGCGGCCGATCTGATTCAGGAGGGCAAGAAAGACGAAGCCATCACCGTGCTGAATCGAATTGTCGAGATCGATCCCAATAATCAGGAAGCCATCAAGCAGCTCAAACAATTGAAAGGCGATGAAACTGCGGCCAAAGCTGATGTCACACCGGCACCAGCTCCGGCTCCGGAAGACAAAAAGTCCACGGCCACTGCCATGCCTGCCGATTTTATCCAAAAAGACCTGGATATTTTGCAGGACTTAAACCGGGAAATTCAGGGATTTGCGATCGCGCCCGAGATACAACCTGAATCTGTAAACGAACCTTCGATCTCGCCGATCGAGCCCGAGCCGGCGCCAGCACCCCCGCGGGAAACACCGTCCCTGGAAGGACAGATTGCGGATATCGAATTTCTTCTCAAGGAAGTTGAAGCTCCCGCGCCCCCGGCGTTTGAACTCTCCCAGCAATTTGATCAGTTCCGGAACACGATCACCTGGGATGCGGAGGATAAGCAAAAGAAACTTGAGCTGGCCCGCATGGCTTATCAAGCGGAGCTGTATGAAATCGCCTATCATTATCTTCGGGATGAAAAGGATAATAAGACCTTATGGCCCGTGTCCCTGGAAATAATCGTCGGTTCCCTGGTGCGGCTCGGTCATTACAATGAAGCGATCAAGATTGTTGGTCCGACCATCCTGCTGGAAGATATTCCCCCCCAGCAGAAAGTAGAATTGCGATATTTGCTGGCTTCCGCCTATGAAGGCATAGGCGATTTCGAAAACGCCATGCGCGAGATCGAGCATATTCTGGCGATTGAGCCCAATTACCGTGATGTCCGGGAAATTTATGAATTGCTGGGAGGCAAGATTCAACCGATAGAACCGACTTCCGCCCGCGCTCCGCAAAAATCGGAGGAAAGATCTTACCCGCCCGAGGAACCGGCGCCGATCGTGAGCGAGAGTTTTATCCGGCCGGAAGAAGAAACAATCTATCCGCCGATCAGCAATGAACCAACCAGCGAACCGGAAACGCCGTCCCGCCGTTCCGAGGAAGCAAAGCCATATTCCGAACCGCCCCTCAGCGAGCCGGTAATCTCCGAAAAACCGCCGTTGCCCGAAATACCCGAAGAACCTAAAGGCGAAAATATCACATTTCTATAAAAAACTAAGGAGGCCTAGTGGGATATCAGGAATTTTACCAGTTAAAATTTGAACCTTTTACCAACCATCCCGATCCTAAATTCTATTTTAATTCGCCCCAGCATGCCTTGGCCAAAGAATACCTTATCCACGCGGCGCGGGGCACCAGAGGCCTGGCGGTTCTTTTAGGTGATATTGGAACCGGCAAAACCACCCTGGTCCGCAAGATCCTCAATGAACTTCATAACCAGGGTAAATACCAGGCGGGTTTGATCGTGCTGACGCATTCTGAATTTCCACCGGGCTGGCTGTTTTCCAAAATCGCCAACCTGCTTGGTCTGCGCGACCTGGGTACGACCACCACGGAGATAATGGGCCGCATATCCAGCCGGTTAAACGAGATTTACTACCGTAATGAAAAAACCGTGGTAATCATTGATGAGGCGAATAAAATCAAGAGTCCGGAGATTCTGGAGGAAATCCGGGGGTTGTTGAATCTCGAAATCGGCGACACGCGTTTGATTTCTTTCATTATGAGCGGCTTGCCCGATCTGGAATCGTTTCTAGCCACGAACCGGGCTCTTTACCAGCGCATCGCTGTCAAAGTCAAGTTAAAATCCATGGGCAGCGATACGATTCGGGCGTACATCAATCACCGGCTCACCATCGCCGGCATGACCAAACCGCTGTTCTCACCCATGGCCCTTGAGCTTATTTGCCGTTATTCCGAGGGACGGCCGCGGCTGGTTAACATAATCTGTGACAATGCTTTGCTGGAAGGATATGTACAAAGGAAACAGACAATTGACGAAAGCATCATCGAACGGGTCGTAAGCAATTTTGGACTCCGTTTTGAATAATGGCTGATCTGGGTGCGGTAAAACGTAAGGTCGCGGAACTGGAAGCAAAAAATGAAATCGACAAGGCCATTGCCGAATTAGAAAAAGCCATTCAGGATTTTCCCAAAGACGGCGGCTTGTTCAATAAACTCGGTGACCTGTATATCAAGGTCAACCGCCAAAAGCAGGCCCTTGATGTCTATTTCCATGGCGCCCAGGTTTTCAAAGAAGAAACATATTTCCCCAATGCGATCGCCCTGTGTAAAAAAATCCTGCGGTTGGACGCGGAAAGGGTTGATGTCTTCTATCTTTTAGGCGATCTGCATCGTGAGCTGGGACAAAGGGTTGAGGCAGCGAATTATCTTCTTGAATATGCGGATCGGAAAATGAAAGCCGGTGAGCTGGAAGAGGCGTTGAAAAGCTATAACATTGTAAAGGATTTGGTGCCGAACAATGCCAAAGTGCTTCAGGCAATTTCGGCTATTTACCAGAAGCTCGGAAAAAAGGAAGAGGGCGCAGAACTGCTGCAGGAAGCAGCGCAGGTTGAAACGAAACAGAAAGAGATCAAGGAATCAATAAAAACAACCGGCCCTGCCGAAACGACGATCATCGAGAAAAAACCAGCTCCCCCGGTAGTGGAACCGCCGCCGGTGTCACCGCCACCCGTGGAGCCGCCACCCGCTGTCGTCCAGCCGGTTACCCCGGCTGAACCCGACTTATCGTTGGAAGATATCGTTTCGCCGGAAGTGGCGGAGTTGTTAAAAGATCAAATTCAACAATCAGCCGAACAAACTGTGTTAACGACGCCCAGCGTTCCGCCGATAACGGAAGAAGTGCCAATCCCGCCGGCCGTGGAAAGAAAGGTTGAGGACACCGCGGCCGTGACCGAAGAGCCGGTTAGCGAGGTTTCATCATCCGGGCCGGCGGCGGCCGAATCTTCCGAGATCGATAAAACTATCGAATTAGCCGAATTGTACCTTAATTTAGGTTCAGAAGACGAAGCGATTGATTGCTTTCGTAACGCGGCGCTGGATGCATTAAACAACAAAATGTATGAAACGGCGCTCCGGCTCAATAAGCGGATCGCGGATCTGCGGCCCACCGATTTAAAATGCCGGCAGCAACTGGTTGAGATCGCGCAAATTATGAACGATCGAGACAGCCAGGTTGCATATCTGCTGGAACTGGCGGAAGCCCTGAACCGGCGCGATGCCCGAAGCCAGGCGCAGGATGTTTTCCGCAAGGTCTTAGAAATCGATCCGGATAACACGACCGCCAAGGAGATGTTGGTGGAAGTCAGCGCGCCGCCGCGGGATTTCATTGATCTGGGTGAAGTCCTGCGAACGGAAATAGAAGGCGAGCAAAAATCAGACGGCCTGCAGAACATTCAAGACTTGATTTCGCAGTTCCGCCAGGAGGTCTTTGATTCAATCGGCGAAGGCGATTACCGGTCACATTACGATCTGGGCGTCGCGTATAAGGGTATGGGATTGCATCAGGAGGCGATTGAAGAGTTTGAAATCGCTGCCAAGGATATCAATCTTCGGCTCAAGGCCTATGAATCAATCGCTTCCTGCCTGATGGAGAAGGGTAAGGTGGAAGACGCGGTCAAGATTCTTAACGAAGCACTAACGGTGCCGAATCGCCCGGCCCGTGAATATTTTGGCATTCACTTTCTGCTGGGCAACTGCTATGAAATCCAGTCCAATCTGACCATGGCGTTGAAGGCATTTATGAATGCCTACAACATAGATAAAACCGTGCCCGATTTGACCAAGAAAATAACCGATCTCAGAAATGTAATCACCGATGAACTCCGCAAAAAAGGCCGTGTTACCGCGCCGGCCGCGGCCGATAAACCGGTCACTCCCGCGCCGACGAAAGCCCCGCCTGCAGAGAAGACCACTGTAAAAAAATCCAAAGTCACCTATTTGTGAAACCGACCCCCAATTCCATTGCAGAAGGAGGATAAAGCATGGGTTATGAAAGTTTTTATAAATTGCAGGAGCATCCGTTTAGTTTCACCACCGACGAAAAATTCTATTACAATTCACCCCAGCATTCCAAGGCCCTGATCAAATTATCACACGCCGTGGAAACCGAAAAGGGCTTAGCACTATTGATCGGAGATATCGGTACCGGTAAAACCACCCTCTCCCGGCGTCTGCTGGATCAGTTAATCAACGACGGGATCGAGGCGACCCTGCTGGTAATAATTCATTCTGAGATCACCTCTTTGTGGTTTTTAAAGAAGGTCGCCCTCATGCTGGAAACACCGGTGGAATCCGAGAACAAGATTGATATCATTACCGCCGTCTATCACCGGCTGCTGGAATTGACCGGCAAGAATAACAAGAAGGTCGTGATCCTGATTGACGAAGCGAACATGCTGCAAAGGCGTGATCTCATGGAGGAAATTCGGGGATTATTGAATCTTGAATCGGACCGGGGTAAACTGCTGAATTTTATCCTCTTCGGCCTGCCGGAAATGGAGGATTATCTCAAGCTTGATCCCCCGCTTTACCAGCGCATCGCCGTACGCTGCGTGCTGGAAGCGCTGGATCAGGAAACCGCTCAGAATTATGTCGTGCATCGCCTGCGCGTTGCCGGCTGCACGAAGCCCCTTTTCACCGGTGAAGCGATGCGCAGTCTCTTTAACTATTCCAAGGGCATTCCCCGTACGATCAACGCGATCTGTGACAATGCTCTCCTGGAAGGATTCTTGTTGAAGAAAGAAATAATTGACGATAAGATCATCCAGGAAGTATGCCGGGACCTGGGACTGGTCGAGAAGTAAATTCCGTTTTGCCCGCGGCTGATCTTCATATTCATTCCTCGCACTCGGATGGTTTACTCACACCACGCGAGATCGTGGACCGAGCCGTGAACCTCCGTTTGACCGCTGTTGCCATCACGGATCACGATACCGTAGCCGGCGTTGCGCCGCTGTTGGCCGCGGCCCGCAACCGTCTCGAAGGCATTCCCGCGGTGGAGATGAGTTCGACCGTCGGTCGTTTCGATATTCACCTCCTCGGTTATTACATTGATCATCAACACGACGAATTGCAATCGTACCTGGAAGATTACCGGCAGTTCCGCGCTGCGCGCGCCCGCCGGATCATTGACCATCTCGCTTCGGACGGCATCATCCTCGATTTCGATCGCATCTGCGAGCAGGCGCACTACGGTTCTCTCGGCCGACCTCACATCGCCGAGGCCCTGCGCCAGCAAGGATATGTCCATTCGATCAGTGAAGCCTTTGCTCGTTACCTGGGCTGCGATGCTCCTTACTACGAACCGAAAATGGATATCCCGCCGCAGCGGATCATCGAGCTTATCCGCCGTTGCCACGGCCTGCCGGTCATCGCCCATCCCGCTGGCCTTTTATCCACGGGCTTGATCTATCAGTTGATCCGAGACGGCGTCGAAGGCATCGAGGTCTGGCATCCGGAGCACAACCGGCGGCAGGAGCAGGAAATTTATGAACTGGCAATCAAAAACGGTCTGCTAATGACCGGCGGATCGGATTACCATGGGTTTCCAGAAGGCAGTGAAATTGGACAGCGGGGTTGCGGCGAAGAAAACTTAAGCGCCATCAAGCAGCGTTGTAATCTTGCCGCATCTTCGGAAAGGAGTTAGATCATGATGGATCTGGCTGCGATTCAAGAACTGTTGCCCCATCGGCCACCTTTTTTATTTGTGGATGAAATAACCGAGCAGACGGCGGAACGGATCGTCGGCCGCCGGCGAATTCGTCCTGATGAATATTTTTTTGCCGGACATTTTCCCGGCAATCCAATTATGCCGGGTGTCCTGATGATAGAAGCCCTGGCGCAGACCGGCGCCTTGATGATAATGCACCGGTTCAAGGGTAAAATTCCGGTTTTCATGGCGATTGACGGAGTGAAGTTCCGCCGGATCGTCAAACCGGACGAAACGCTGGTGATGGAAGTCCGCATGATCAATGATCGGGGCCGGATCGTGAAAATGTCCGGTCAGGCCCTAGTTGACGGCGAACTGGCCTGCGAAGCGACATTCCTGGCTGGGATCAAAATCTCCTGATGTGATTTATTGATACAAGGCATGGCGGTCAGCTCTCGCGCCCGGATTCATCGAACCGCGGTTATCGCTCCGGACGTCATCGTTGAGGACGATGTTCAAATTGGCGCTGGTACGATTATCGATCCCTTCGCGGTTATCCGTAGTGGCACCCGGATCGGTAAACATAATCGAATCGGCAGCGGCGTCCAGATTGGCATTGAACCGCAGGATTATCATTATCGCGGTGAATCGTCCGGCTGCGTGATCGGCGACGGCAACATTATCCGGGAGTTTGCGACGATCTCGCGCGCGACCGGCCGTGGTCAGCTGACCATCATCGGCGACGATAACTTCATCATGACTTATGTGCACGTCGCCCATAACTGCATCATCGGTCGTGGGACAGTTATTGCCAGCGCTGTTCAACTCGGCGGCTATGTTGAAATCAATGATTACGCCGTGGTCGGCGGGCTGAGCGGTATTCACCAGTTCTGCCGGATTGGTTTCTGCGCCATGCTCGGCGCCAAGTCCTATTTGAACAAGGATCTGGGTCCGTATTTGCTGGCGAGCGGCAACCGCGCCCGGGTTTACGGGATCAATATTCGCGGATTAAGGAAACGGGGCTTTGGCTGGCGGCGGATACATTGCATTAAAAAACTTTATGAATCAATCCGCACCAGGCCGATAAATCAACCATTAATCCGCACCGAGTTGCGCAAAAAATACCAAGAACCCTATCTGCGGGAAGTATTTAAATTTATTAGAACATCCCGTCGCGGCATTTTACTGCCAGAACCACCGGGAAGAAAGAAACTCAAATTATCTTAATTTTTTCTTATGACGATCGCGTTTGCGTCTTTTTTTAAATTTATGGCGTTTGATTTTTTTCAATTTTCTTTTTCTTCCACAAGGCATAAACGCGACCTCCTTTCGTTCCACGCTTAACGCGCCGAACAAAATAATTATATTGATTATTGCTTAAGTGTCAACCCCGCCACGCGGTAAAAGCACCGCGACAC
>CBFGIH010000013.1:0-15134 GCA_965648775.1 Caldifarciminota bacterium
CGGGTTATACTCCACGATGTCCGCGCCTAATATCTTCCGGCCTTTTAAAAGCAATAGCGAATCAATTAGTTCCGGGAACGATATACCGCCGGGTTCGGGCGTGCCCACGCAGGGCATAGATCCGGGATCGAGGACATCGGTGTCGATCGTCAGGTAAATCGGATCCTTGATTTTAACCAGGGCCTTTTTCAGGGGCTTATAGACCTCGAACCGATGCAGTTGCTGGTGGAACGCAAACTCCTCGACGGTGCCAGAACGAATGCCAAACTGAAAAATATTTTTTATGCCCACGACCTCGGCCGCCCGGCGCAGGGCGCAGGCGTGCGACAACGGCTCACCCCGCAATTCCGGCCGCAGGTCGGCGTGGGCGTCGAAATGGATAATGGAAAAACGACCCTTGAGCGATTCAACCGCGCGCACGGCCGGGAAGGTAACCGTGTGCTCGCCGCCCAAAAGAATCACGCGTTTCTTTTGTTCATAGACGCGGCGCACCGCACGCTCGATTTCCTTGAGCGGCTGAGCCGTGGCAAATTCCAGATCACCCAGATCGCAGATTTTAAGATCGCCGGCGGAGCGATCCTGGTATGGTGAAAACCATTCAATGTTGGTTGTGCACAGCCGGATATACTCGGGAGCGAACCTGGTGCCGGGAACAAACGAAACCGTTCGGTCATAGGGCGCGCCGAGCACACATAGTTCCGCTTCCCTGAATTCATGATTAGCGTATTCCAGTTTCATGGCATTCCTCCTAAGCCGCCTGGGTGTAACCAAGCGCGCCGACCATGGTAATCACCCGGATCGGGCACACCTGAAAACAACGGCCGCAGCCAACGCATAATTCCTTGATGACCATGTGCCTTTTCCCCAGCTGGCCGTGAATCGCGCCGAATTGACACAGCCGCTTGCAGTCGCCGCAGCCATTGCACTGCAGGGAAATCAAGGCGTAAGGACGCTTTGGTACCCGGTCGATAAAGGAAGCAGCCGGGCATTTGCGGTGGCAGATACCGCAGGATGTACAGATTTTATAGTCCAGCCAGGGCCGGTGGTCCACGAGGGCAATGGCGCCCGGGTGCGGACACTCGGCGACGCAGACACCACAGCCAACACAGCCTACCGCGCAGTAATCGCGGGTGCGCTCGCCCGACCTGGAATTGCAGGCCAGGTAAATAAGATGTCCGCGCGTGACGAGTTCAATGACCTTGCGCGGACATTCCTGGACGCAGGTTCCGCAGCCGACGCACTTGTTGCTGTCGATCACCGGCAGGCCTTCGGGACCAGCCTTTATTGCCTGGTGGGGGCAGACTGAAACACAGTGAAAACCGCCGATGCAGCCATGAGGACAGGCCTTGCTGCCCCGGAAAAAGATGTACTGCTGGCGGCAGTCGCGGGGACCGGCCACCACGAAACGGCGCCTGGCCTGGTCAGTTCCTCCTTTGCAGCGCAGGACGGCAACCCGGGCTGTGTCCTCGTTGACAACCGGCGCCGCTTTTGCCTCGACGCTGGAAACCGATGCCGGAGCCGCCCGACCGCGCTCATTGCCCGCCGGCTGGCCGGCGCTCCAGACCGCAGCGGTCAACCCGCTGATGATCGCCATCAGGGCCGCGGTCATAACCATCAACAGGATCATGGCACGAGTATAGTAAGAATCGCCAGGGTGTCAATATCGGCAGCTTATCAAAACGGAAAAGTCAAAATTTTATATTATTTCCCGGATCAGAGGCCGACGGCGCACCGGCCGGAGTTTGATAACATAGACATCAGGGAGTTTGCGGCGGACCAGTGCGGCCCGGCGCGCATCATCGGCTAAGACCGTAATGAGGATTTCCCCCGGGGTCACGAAATCACCGGTCTTTTTGTAAAGCCGAAATCCGCAAGCCGGGTCAATGGCATCATCTTTTCGCTGACGGCCGGCCCCCAGCTCGGTCGCGAGCAAACCCAGCTGATAGCTGTCCATGGCGCTGATATAACCTTTTTCCCTTGATCGCAGCGGCCAACTGCGCTGGCTCAATGGTAAACGCTGGTAATCATCAATCACCCGGTCGTCACCCCCCTGGCAGCGGATGATCTCCCGGAATTTGGATAAGGCAGCGCCGCTGGCGATTTTTTCCGCCAGCAGTTTTTGTCCGCCCTTGATCTTTGCCATCTGCAACATTGCCTCGCCGAGAGCGAAGGTAACCCGGATCAGGTCCGGTGTCCCCCGGCCTTTCAGAACTTCAATCGCCTCCATCACTTCCAGGGCATTACCCACGTACTGACCCAGGGGACAGTTCATATCCGTCATCACCGCCCTGACCCGGACGCCAAAACGACGCCCGAGATCAACCATGATCCGTGCCAATTTTTTTGCCCGCCGGTATTCGGGAAGAAAAGCACCTGAACCATATTTAACATCCAGCACCAGGCCGTCCAGGTCTTCGGCGAGTTTTTTGGACATGATGCTCGCGGCGATTAAGGGGATGGAATCCACGGTTGCCGTGACATCCCGCAGGGCATAGATCAATCGGTCGGCCGGCGCGATCTCGTCGGTGGCTCCGATCAAGGCCACGCCAATCTTGCGCAGCTGCGCTTTGAACTCCGGCAAGGTAAGATCAACCCGGAAACCCGGGATGGACTGTAATTTGTCCAGCGTACCGCCGGTGTGACCGAGACCGCGGCCGGAGATCATGGGCACGACGACGCCGCAGGCCGCAAGCAGCGGGGCCAGAATCAGAGAAATCTTATCGCCCACCCCGCCGGTGGAATGCTTGTCGATAACCGGTCGGTTCAAACCGCGGAGATTCAAGGAACGGCCGCTGCGCAGCAGCGCCCGGGTTAAATCCACGGTTTCCCGCATGTTCAGGGAACGAAAATAGACCGCCATTAAAAAGGCGCTGAATTGATAATCGGGAATTCGACCGCTGGTGTAATCGTCAACCAGATATTGAATCTCTCTGCCGGACAGGGCCTGGCCGCTGCGCTTCCGCCGGATCAATTCCACCGGATTATAAAACATGCGGCTGACGGGCGGCAAGCAGTCGGCGGCAGGATGCGCAACGACCGCACATTTTTTCTGCACCGAGATAGCAGGAATAAACCAGTTCCAGCGGTGCGGCTAACCAGCAGCCGAGCTGGTAAATTTTCCGCTTGGTCAGGTTCTGAACATAACTGACCACCCGTACCCGCGATCTCGTGCTGCGGGCCAGGGAGGCATTGACCGCTTTTACGAACGCCGGCCGGTTATCCGGAAACTCAGCGGCTTCTTCCCGGTTGAAGCCCGTGATGATCAAACCGGCCTGGAAATATTCCGCGAAGCAGGCCGCGACATTGACAAACACGGCATTGCGGTTTGGAACCCAGAGGTCAGAAAGCCGCTGGAATTGACGGACGCTGATTTTCTTGCGGTGGTCAAGCAGGCGGCGGTTGAAATAGCGGAAAAAAGGCAGGGGCACCACCAGATGGCGGAGGCGGTAATGGCGGCAGATCCGGCGGGCGTGAATAATTTCCATGGCGGCCGCGCGCTGACCGTAGTGGAAGGTGATCGCGCAGACCGGCCGGGTTTTCTCAACTGCTACGGCGGTGCTGACGAGGGAATCCAGTCCCGAAGAAAGCAGAATGATGCTTTTTTGTCTTCTCACGTCCGCCTTAATCCTCCCCGCCGAAGAGCCGCGCGCGCCGTGAACGGGCCATCAAGGAAAAGGACCTAAATTATAAGTATGATGCTGGGCAGATCACTCTTCCGCCCGATACGTAACGCTGTTTTCATCGCCCTCCCAGACGCACACCGAGTGAATGCCTTTCATTTTTTTCTTCAGCTCCGTGTGCAGATAGACCGCTACCCATTCGGCGGTGGCGTTGTGCTGCTTGAAAAAAGCCAGCCGGTTTAAATTTTGGTGATCAAGCTTTTTCATGATCGCCTTGAGGATATTCTTTACTTTGCGGAAATCGACCGCCAGGCCGATCCGATCCAGCTTTTCCACGCTGACCGTAACTTCCACTTGGTAAGTGTGCCCGTGTTCACCGGCGCAGTCGCCCCGGTAACCGCGCACATGGTGCGCCGCGGAAAAAGTACCCCGCACGGTGATTTCAAACATCACGCCTCCTTGCCCGATGGTCTTGTTGGTGGCTTTGGTCTATTAAATTTTTTCAGGCTAAACATTAGCCGAAAACAGATACTCCATTTTTGAAAACATCCTCGCTCATTATTCCTTCGACGGCAATTCTTTTAATAACGCCCGGCCTTTTAAAAAGAACGCGCGGGCAGCGTCGGTTTTATAGTCGGGGTATGTCCACGCCAGCGGCTGAAACTGCCCGTGGCGATAGATGAGCGTCACTTCGGCGTATATGCCCTGGCGCAGGTAGATACGGTGGGAATAATTCTTGGTTGACGCCAGGACCAGATTGTTCAAGGTCAGGATGCCGGGATCAAGGTTTACCAAACGGCCGTTCGCCGGGGTGAGATGTTCAAGTTCAAGCTTGTTCGTCCAGAGCTTAAGATCCGCAAGGGCATCCGGCGCCGCCAGCTTTTCAAAAATCCACCATTGCCGGATTAGACCGTTGCCCATTTCCGGCGCGTAGTAGTTAGTTTGATCAAAGGCCGCGGGTTCGGATTGCAGCGCAATCGGACCCAGGCGGCTGGTGATCAGCGGCGCGATTCTGGCTCTGTCAAAAGCTGGTCCGTAAATCAACCCCATGACCGGCAGGACTGAATCCGGCGGTTTAACGCTGCCCATCGCACACCTTAACGCAGACGCCGCAGATATACTGACCTATCCCCGGCTGACGGGAAAAACCGGCCAGCTGCCGCCGGCACGCATCAAGCTTCACGCCCGTTTCTGAAATGGCCTGCGCCGGGCAGACCGCGAGGCATTTGCGGCAGGGCCCGCAGTCCGTGGTGATTTTCGCATCGGGCTCCAGAGCCAGCTCGGTCAGCACCGAAGCATAACGCACGCGGGCGCCGAAGCGCGGATGGACCAGCAGCCCGCTCCGGCCAATCCAACCCAGACCAGCTTCTACCCCGAGTTTTTTGTGGGATACATGGCCTCGCTGGCCGGGCCAATCAATAGTCTGGGAAGCCGGAATCGCCAGGGACTGACCCCCGGCCTTTTCCAAAAAGGCGGCCAGGTGATATGCGGTCTGGTCGAGCAGCCAGTTGACCGTCTTGTAATGATGTTTGTAGATCAGCGTGGGGTGATCGTTAATGGTTTCTAAAACCCCGGCGGACAGGGCATAACCGAACACTACGGCGCGGGGATAGCGCTGCGCAATCTCCAGCAACTCCATTTCCGGCGGCACAAACCCGAAACCAACCGCCGAGACCCCGCGCGCCTGGAGAAAATCCCGAATTTCATTCTTGCTGATCATTGTCCGGTTTTAACTCCTCTGCCCGGTCAGGTGGAACTGAATCCGGTTCGGCGCGCTCTGCTGACTCAAAAATGTCTTCCTGGCGAAGGTTTTTTTCTTCTTCGGCCTGACCCGCCGGTTCCTCAGGTCCGGTCCGAGAGTCGGGCGGTTCCGGAACCGCTCCGGCCGACGGCGCAGATGGCATTTCCGCAACCGTGGCATCTTGCGCTTCTAATCCTTCGGCGTCAACCTTCAGGACAAAATTTTCCTCTGCCGGCAAATCACTCAAGTCCTTGAGGGCGAAGTAGCGCAGAAATTCCTTGGTCGTGCCATACTTGATTGGCCGGCCGGGCGCTTCCAGCCGGCCGCAGGTCTTAATCAAACCCTTGACCATCAAGCTTTCCAGGATCCAGCTGGAATCAACCCCCCGAGCTTTCTCGATAGCTGCGCGGGTGACCGGCTGATGATAGGCGATTATGGCCAGGGTCTCCAGCGCCGCGCGGGACAAGCGTTCTTTCTTCTTGTGGAGGGTGACAATCCACTCGGCATATTGCGGCAGGGTGTAAATCTGAAACCCGCCGGCGATTTCCTTGATCTCAAACGACCGGTTGGTCTCGCGGTAATCATGGTTCAGTTCTTCAATCAAGCGCCGCACCTCCTCGGCCGGCTGCTGCGTGATCTCGCAGATCTTATCCAGCGGCAGGGGAACATCCGTGGCAATCAAAAGCGCTTCAATGATATTTTTCATATAGGCGAACGAGCCTCCTGGTTATTATATCCCAATTAAACTTTTCATCAACGGTTTTCTTCGCCTCCTGGCCCAGGCGCTGGCAAAGCCCCTGATCCACCGCCAAAGTCAACATGGCCCGGACCAGGGCAGCCGGGTCACCGGACGGCACCAGCAGTCCATTAACACCATCGGTCACGACGTCGGTGATACCGCCGACCCGGGACGCGATCACGGGCTTGGCATAGGACATGGCTTCAATCATGACCACGCCCAGGCCTTCGGTGTCGCCGTGCCGGTCATAAACCGCTGGCAGGACAAAAAAACTACAGGTGCGGTAACGCTCCACCAGCTCATCATCCCGGATCCAGCTGGTGAATTCAATGCGGCCCACACCGAGCTCCCGGGCCAGGGCCTGCCAGACCGGTCGTTCCGGTCCGTCTCCGACTATGACCAGGCGATGCGGCAGCGACGCCTCGATCGAGGCAAAAGCCCGGATTAAGACATCAACCCCTTTACGCTGAACCGCGCGGCCCACGAAAAGAATCGTTTTGCCGTCCACCGGCTTTTCGGTTTTTGCCGCCGTGGAAACGCTGAAAGGAATCACGGGCACGGGTCCGCGGACAAGGCCCACGAGTTCAGAAGCCGTATGGTTGGAAATTGCCGTTACCTCGTCCGCTCGGTTTATGGCCCAGGCGAACAGCGGACGCAGAAAAGAAAATTTTTTCTTGAACCAGCGGATTTCCAGACCGTAAAAGGTCGCGAAAAGACGACAGCGAGAAAAGGCCTGGGCGGCGAGGCCAAAGAGGATATGCGGAAATGGCCAGTGCACATGGACGATGTCAAAGCGCCGACGCCGGGTTAAGCCGATGATGTTCAGGGTGCCCATCAGGACATAACTGAAACTCAGCAGAACATAGCCGAGACCCTGGCCGAAGCGATCGGGCGCGGTTTGCTCGTGGGTTAGAACTTCCCAGGGCCGGAGAAAATAACGGAACCGGTAAACCGGCACCCCGGCCAGGACCTGCCGGCCCAGGCCGCGGTAAGATGAAGTGTAAACCGAAACTTCAATGCCCTGGCGCCGGAGCCGCTGGATCAACTGCACCAGCCAGGGCGTGATCACATCATCCGGCCGGCGGGGATACGCTGTGGTGACAAACAGAATTCGCAGCGGCGAACGGTTCATGCTTGCCGAAGACCAAGCCTGATGGACAACCTCAGCGGATGAATTTCCACTTGATGAGATTCCAGATGGCCTGGAGGCCATCCCTGGGCCCGATCTTCTTGCCCACGCGGCGGCCGCGATAACTGATCGGCACCTCAATGATAGTCGCTCGCTGGCGCAAAATCTTGCAGGTGATCTCCGGCTCAATCTCAAACCGCGATGAGACCAAACCAAGGCTGAGCATGAATTTCCGCGTCATGACCTTGTAACAGGTCTCCATGTCGGTGATGCGGCCGTGGTAAAGCAGGTTGGTGAGGAGAGAAAGAAAACGGTTCGCGTAGTAACTCTGCTTTAGGAAAGAACCGCGGCCCAGAATCCGCGAACCGTAGACCACCCGCGTCCGGCCTTCCTGGATCGGCTTGATGAGCGCGGGGTATTCCGCGGGTGAATATTCCAGATCCGCGTCCTGGATGATGACAATGTCGCCGGTGGCCCGGGCCAGGCCGGTGCGGATCGCCGACCCCTTGCCCTGGTTGCGTTCATGAAAAATCACCACGGCATCCTGGAGAGACGCGAGTCGCTCCCGGGTACCGTCAGTTGAATAATCGTCCACCAGAATAATCTCTTTTTCGATGGGCACGGCCCGGACCGCGGCCAGCATGCGGTCGAGGTTATCGCGTTCGTTGTAGACCGGAATGATAACAGAGAGCCGAGTTGCGTTTTGGGAGTCTATTTGAACTCTCGCCGTTCGAAAATAAGGACCGCAATGTACAAAAGCGCAATCGTGTAAGCCAGGCCGTAGGCAATGCTGAAAATGATCTGATCGGCGGGCAGGGGTAGCCGGTACACCACAGCCAGGCGGAGATTGAAATTCTCAAGGTTGGGCAGTAGATAATAGGCCGCCAGGGCCATGGTTTTCAACGCCGGCGCCTTCACCGCTTCGGCGAATAATTTCAAATCTGGACTGGCATGGCCGACAATGAATATGATCACGGTCATGATGCTGGAAAACGCGGCCGAGGAATAAGACGCGAACAGCAGCATGACACCGGTGATGATCATGATTTCAAAACAGCCAAAAAGCGGTGCCAGCAGCAGGTGCGGATCAAACCTTCCTTCCAAGAGCATAATCACCAATTGCTGGATAAGCGCCATCAGCGCTGACATGCTGATGACCAGCAGGCAAAGGCCGGCGAACTTGCCCAGAATAATTTCCCGCGGTCGGATCGGCCGGGTGATGATGGTGTAGATGGTCCGTCGTTCCAGATCCCGGTACAGAATGGCTGAGCCAATCGTCACGATGACGAAGATACCAAGCAGCGAAGACATGCCCAACCCGAAATCGCGGACAATCTTGGTGATTTCGCCCAGGGAAAAGGGGCCGAGAAACACGGAAAGAATGATGAGCAGGATACCGAACACGACCGCGATCATGAAAATTCTCTGCCGCAAACCCTCAAGGAAAATATTCCGCGCGATGGCCCCGATCCGGTTAATCATGCTTCACCTGCTGGATGAACCAGTCCTCGAGATTGGCCTGGGGCCCGGCTTCCTGAAGCAGTTCTGCCAATCCGATTACCCGGACAATCTGACCGTTGACAATCACTCCGATCTTATCGCATATTTCCTCGACATCAGGTAAAATATGGGAAGAAAAGAAAACGGTCTTCTGGCGGTTTTTTTGTTCAAAAATCAGGTCTTTGATTTCTTTGCGGCCGATGGGATCCAGGCCGCTTAGGGGTTCGTCCAGGATCAACAATTCCGGATCGCCGATCAGCGCCACGGCCACGCCCAGCCGCTGCAGCATGCCGCGCGAATAACTCCGGATCCGCTTGTTGCCCGCTGTTTTCAACCCTACCCGCTTCAGTAAATCCAAAATATCATCACGGTTTATTTTCCGATTGATCAAATGGGCGTGCATGTTGAGCAGCTCATAGCCGGACAGGTGATCATAAAAATACGGCAGTTCCGGTAAATAACCGATCCGGCGTTTGACGGTCAGCGCGGACGGCGCTTCGCCGAAAACCTTTACTTCGCCGGCGTCCGGCTGGATCAAGCCCGTGATAATCTTGATGGTCGTGGTTTTGCCCGCGCCGTTGGGGCCCAAAAACCCGAAGATATCTCCTTCATTGACTTCGAGGGAAACTCCGCGCAGGGCGGGAGTGGTTTTCTGCCAAAAATGAGTCTTGAAGCGGCGGTAAATATTGTTTATCTGGATGGCCGCGGCCATGAAAATATTATACCAAAATTCAACAAATTGTCAATAAAAACGGCCGAATGGCAGTATCCTCAAAAGGGTGGAAATTGGTCTTGCGGCAACAAAAAATATGTTAAGCGCTGCGGCAGGCGCGGTCGGCGGTGCGGGTTGATTATTTGAATGGTCATCGGTTTCGCAATTTAGGCACGGCGTCTGGGTTATTGGTGGATCTCAAGGTCCCATGGACGGCCCGCCGGCGTTATCAACCAGGGGTTTTTAAGCGTTATGTGCGGCGCACCTCCTTGGTCAATCAGTTTATGAAGAACAATTTATCTGATTATTGTCATAGTACTTGTCATAGTTTCTTCAAGAGTCTCAAATTGGATAAAGTAAATTCCGCTTGGTAATTTTTTGTTGTTTAGGTTCAAAAAGTGTTTACCAGCAGGTTTTATTTCGTTTATCAAATCATCAACAAGCCTTCCAGAGGCATCATAAAGCGAAATTCTCACCTTTCCAGGTTTATCATTAGAATATGAAATGTTTATCGCTCCATTGGAAGGATTGGGTGAAATTGTCATTTTATTAATTTTCGCGTTATTTCTTTCTTCTGAAATGCCTGTCCAGTCACTACGGTCAAAGTATGCAGCACCATAAATTGGAGAATAACTGACATAAACACAGCCATACCGGTTATTCCCCAGATACTCAATCGCAGGTTTTACATTGTTTGGTGGTTGGTAATCTCCAAACTGCACGGGTGTGGACCAACTTCCATAATAATCACGCCAGGTATAACGGAATCGCCGATTTGAGCTGGTTCCATATGCATATGCGATCCCCTGACCACCATTATCACGAGCCGCAACATCGGGAAGACAGGAAGCAGTCGTTGTATCAGTAAGATTGTATAAGAACCATGTTGCGCCACCGTTAAAAGAAGAGGCATATCTTATATAATATGCAACCGCAGAACCACTCATCTCAGAGACCGTAATAACAGTATCATGATAGGCACCAACTGATGTAAATCGGGAATTCGGACCACCAATTGGCGCTACAAGACCGGTTCGGTTACCATAATAATCAAAGCCATCAATCTGAATATGGTTGTCTGTAGAAACATATGTTGCAAAGGCATAATATTGTGAATAACCTTCATTGGTGCAGGCATCAAGTCCGCATTTGGCATTGGTCACACCGGTTGCAGGGCTTTCGGTCCAGTTAATACCTGCGGTATCACTCCAGAAATATCTAAGCTTGCCCGTGCTGGTAATGGCAAAGAGATTCATATAATCATCAAAGAAGTCCTGGTCACTGACAAGGGCGACTTCTTTTATTGTATCAGGAGGAGTTGTGGTAAATACTGTAATAGCATAATTACCATTGCTAAAACTATCCACCTGACCACTTGTAACACGATACCTTCGCAAATAAACATCATAGTTTCCGTATGTTAATGCGACATACAAATGATTTCCTAAAACTGTTGCACTCATTGATTTTATGAATGTAGTTCCGACGGAAGAATTACCTAAAGACCAGCTACTACCCCCATTAGACGAAAAATAAACCGCACAATGCGGTGATGAAGATGAACTTGAAGGATACAGCACTACCGCAAATAGATTTCCAGTCTGACGATGGATATCAAGTTCCACCTCATAAATAGAATCTTCAGAGGTTATTTGCACATCATTACCCCATCTATAATCATCTGGCATTGGAATCGGTTCATTATATTCTATTGGTTCGGTTGATTGTTCAATCCTGACTCCTTCTGCATGGACAATTATAAAAAACCCAAGCAGAAAGACCATTGGTGATATCATTGCACAGATTTTTTTGTTATTCATTTTTTCCTCCTTTTTTACCCAATAAATTGGGCTGTTATTGCACAGTTCCTGGATTGCCACGTCCTGGCCAAAGGCAAGGATTCGCCATGACATGGAATATGAATAATTCGGGTTAGGTATTTTTTATTGCTCATAACATCCAATATCCACACCACTACCCTGTGGCCTTGATTTTCCTTCAAGGTCAATCCCTGGTGCCGAGAGAGAATCTCCGGAATCAATCCCCGGACTACCAGATTTCAAATGATAATTGCCTTCACTGCCCCAGGCAATCGCATTGAACAGTGGATTTCCATAGATATTTCCTGTTCCAATCTGCCCAACTTCAGATGAAGTATAAGTGGTATTCCCCTGAATTAAGAGTCTATCATCCTTTGGTGCATAGAAAAGGTTGTATGTAATATCATAATGCACTGCCTCGGCAAGCCATATCACCGGGGCATTATGCCCCCGGCTGCAGAAGATTGTATTTACAATACGCAAATTAACAGGTATTGTCGGTGTATCATACTGGACATGCATCATGTAATGTTCGCCGACCGTATCATCAACGGTGCAGTTTATTATCTCAAAATGGGCATTGTTATTTTCGGTGCTGATGACCATTGGCGACCAGGGAGTGGTTGTGGCATCACCATCACCCCGACCATAGATTAATGAGTTCTCTACTCTTGAAGAATCACCCCATAGTTTTACACCATCACAGGAGTTATTTGCAATAATGCATTCGTGAATATAAGTCCTCTTTGCCTTTGAATCCAGTCCATCACCATAATTATGGGTCGCAGTGGTATTGCAGATTTCAATTGGACCTTCTGATGCTTCAATACCAAAACCATCAGGCCTGTCATAGGGACGATTTGAGCCATCTCCACCCTGATAATAATGACCACTGTATGAAAGGTCGCTACCCTGGATCAAGACATTGCGCAAGCCCCCTTGCTGACCTGCTGGTCCACCAATACATCCAAAGCCACAATAGGTAATTCGGCTATTTAGAATTTGAAGGTCATTTGCATCACCAATATCAATTGCAAATTCATCAATGTGGTGGATATATAGGTCTTTAAGGATGATATGTGCAACCGGACCACCGGTCCCGGAAATTGCCTCACGAAATTCTCTACCATTATTACTTGTTATCTCAAGATTTTCAATCCTCACATACTGGCAATTGGATATGTCAAATGCAGATATGAGGTTATTTTCACCGGCTATTATTGGGGTTTCATTTCTGTTTCCTGCAAAGACCACAACTGTATCACCGGGCTGTAAGTGCGTTACGGCCTGAGCAATCGTTTTGAATGGCTGGTCTTGAGTCCCCGGATTATTATCATTGCCATCGGGTGAGACATAGTATTGTCCTGTATGGTTTCCACCAATGATGGTTATCCAGGCATTTGCGGATCCAGAGGGTGGGAATATGACATCTTCAAAATCTCTTAGAAGATAATCATATTCGCCCTGTTTTTCCTTTTCGCACACAAGAATAGCACACAAGGCAAAAAAGATTATCAGTGTCTTTTTCATTTAATCTCCTTTTTTCTTTTTTTGACCTTTCTAAAATCTACTCCGCATATTGCACAGTATCGGGCCAGCGGATAGTTAAGTTTTGCAGAACATCTTGGACATTTATTTATAAGCGATTCGCCACAATTTGGACAGAATCCATTCTTTGATTTTAGCGTGAAAAAACCACACCTCGGACATAAATTCATTGAGTTTTTCATATCAAAATTATAATCCAAAGGTATTAGGGAAAGTATTAAATTTTTGAAAAGGCTAAAATAACTACCAGAAAGGGTTAAGAAGGGAGAATAAGGGTGAAAAAGGGTAATCTAAAAGGTTTTCGTTATAACGATAGACGATATTTACAATAGGCTCCTGTACAATTCTCTTGTCTTCTCTGATGGTTCACAGCCGAGTTCTTTTTTTAAAATTCCCTCGCATCTTTTATACTGTTCAATTGCCCTCGCCTTTTCACCAGCCTGGATATAACAGGAGATTAAAAATCGGTGCGCCTCCTCATCCATAGGATTGTTTGAAAGTAATCTTGTAACGAGTTCAATCGCAAGATGGGTCTTCGCCTTTTTCAAATAAATTTCGCAAAGCATGAAGATTGCCTGACGATATTCTTCAGAAAAGAAAAGTCTTGTTTCAAAAAGCCAGTCATCATAAAATCCGTCAAGAAATCTTCCCTTATATATATCAATCGCTCTTAATAGTGTTTCTTCAGCCGTATGCACTTTTCCTTCATTCAACAATTTTTTAGCCCCAATAATCAAATCCCTGAAGATTTCTGCATCAATCATAACATTAACCAATCTGTACGTTCTTTCTTTAAGTTCAAGATATTCTTTTCCTATAACACTCTTGAGTTGACTCAGACAGACATGAAAATTGTTTACCAGTTTATCTCTTGGAAGCTCGGGCCAGAGCACAGAACCTAACTCATCACGGGTCATCTCATTTTTTTTCAGATATGCATTCAATAAAATTGTAAATAACTGGCGTGGTTTTGCCCATTGCCATTCTTTTTCTTTAACGATCCTCTTGTCGGGAAGTTCAACCACCAATCTTCCAAAGGTATTTATCTTAAGTGGTATTATCTCTATCTTGAATTTTTCTGGACACAAAATATTAAGCCAGCCTTTCATACCATAATTGCTGGCGCACTCAATTGCCCTGTCTTTATAATATTTTGCATCCTTTGCTAAACTTTTATAATTGCTGATTATTTTGTAGGTTATTATCAATAACTGAAATAATTTAATATAATCCTGTTTTTTTGAAACTATTTTAATGCCCTTTTCAATGTCATCACCAGCCTCTTTTTTAGGCAAGTTTGCATAACCTTTTAATAAAAAATATTCTTCTTTATTGGGAGTGTTTTTTAAGATTACTAATGCATTATGCAAAAGATTGAATTTTTTTTCTAACGCATTGATAAATCCTTCGCATGAATAACAGAGTTGTTTATAAGGGTTTTCATCCAGGTTGGTACATATATTAAACATTTTTTTCAAAAATTCCCGGGCGGTTTCATAATCATCTTTTACAATTAAAAAGTATGTAAAACTATGGTAGACCCAGAATAAATCAGTTTTTAAATTCAGTCGTTCAGCAATTTTTAATGCTTTATTAAACTCATCTTCTGCGCGATTTTGATAACCCTGGAAGAAATATAGATTACCAAAATTTAGATAAGACATAAACTCTTCCCTTATCCAACCATTCTTGATACTTGAATTCTGATGGATTAGAAATAGTTCTTCTGCCTTTTTGAAATTTCCGGTAAACATATTCGCAATTCCAAGATTACCACTGGTCGCAGCGATATATCTGGCGTCATTAATTTCTTTTGCAAAGCCAAGGGCTCTTTCTGCCCAGGGGATTGCCTTACGCCATTCTCCCATTCTGTGATAAACATTTGCGATGCAATAATTAAGCCGGAATTTTTGATTCAAATCCGCTAACTTTTCATATTGCTGTTTAAGTTCGATCGCGAGTTTCACTGCCCTTTTGAAAGCTCCCAGATTTGCATATGCGAAGGTACGATTGGTCTCAAGGGTGAGCATGGTATATGGATCTGTTTTCAATTTCATAAACTTGATCAATCTTTTGGTTTTGTTCGCCAATCTAATGACCGCTTCGTTATGTCCCAAACGAAGTTCGGCAAATGAAATATCTTTGTAGATCATCGGCAAGAGATTCTTCAATTTTTCTGCTGGATGCTTTTTCAAAAAATTGAGAGCGAACTTATAATATTTTAATGCATCATTATATTTTCCCGCGCGTCTCACCGAGTTCGTTGAATCAATAAAAAAGGAAAAAATTTGCGGAGTCAAAAGCCCTGGATTTGTTGATAGCAAT
>CBFGIH010000014.1:0-516 GCA_965648775.1 Caldifarciminota bacterium
GCGGCGATGTGGAACACGGCGACGGTCCTGGCCAACGCCGACCTGGAATCATGCCCTGATTACATCGTTGGCAACTGCCAGCATCAGTCCTTCAGCGAGCTCTGGAACTCAGAGCCCATGCGCACCCTGCGGCGCCGGATCCGCCGCGGCCATTATTTTTCCGTCTGCCGCGCCTGTTGTTTTTATTATCAGTGAAGCGCGGTGAGCGCGGACCCAAGCGCACGGTCTTAAAAACCCTCGTTGAATTTTATTATACCGATTCGCGGCCGGGGTGAAAGAAAATAATTATCTGCATCAATAACTTGACAACGGATAAAGCGTAAATAAAATTCGCCATGGAAGAAACTAAAAAAGAAAATTTCGAGGAAAAAAAGGAAGAACCGAAACTGCTGGACGAGCCGATTCCGGTCAAGGACATCGTTCTCATGTACCTTTACGCGCTGGAGGGCAAGGCCTGGGCTTACCTGGGCTTGACCAGCCATCCGGAAACGCAAAAGCCAAAAACGGACCAGACGG
>CBFGIH010000014.1:526-2252 GCA_965648775.1 Caldifarciminota bacterium
ATCGTGGAAGGCCGGTTAACCCCGGAGGAAAAAAAGGAGTTTCAGGTTCACCTGACCAACTTGCGGTTGAATTTCGCCGGAAAATAGCAGCATGCGAGAATGCTCTGCCGACGATCATTCCTCTTCCTCAATGACTTGCTAATCCGGAGCGCGGTTTTTCCGGGGAGAGGAGGATGATGGAGGGAATGCTGTTTGATGCCCTGTAGAAAAAGACCGGGCAATGAAGGATAAGACCGAAATCATTGTTTGCGTCAGCGCCTCCTTTTTTATTTTCCTCGTTTATCTTTTTTCCCTCTGTCCGACACTCTACCTCATTGATGCTGGCGAACTGGCGACCGTGAGTTACACTTTGGGCGTGGCTCATCCCACCGGGTACCCGTTATACACGCTGATATCGTACTTCTTCAGCCACCTGCCCGGCACGCCGATTTACAATTTAAATCTCCTGTCCGCCCTTTTTTCCCTGGCCGCAGCCGTGGTCCTGCTGGCGAGGTTTAGAGGCCCGGGCGGTGACCGGGGGCGGGATCATCTCATCATCGGGCTGATACCGGCTTTTATGTTTGCGTTCGCGCCGACCGTCTGGCGCTCATCCGTGACCAACGAAGTTTATCCGTTAACCGGTCTGTTCAGCGTGCTGATTCTGATGCAAACGGTCAATCTCAGAACCAGCCGCGATTTGTACCTGCTGGCATATGTCATTGGTTTGTCCTTCACCAACCACATGATTATTTTTTCTCTGGCGCTGCCCGCGATCGGCTACGTGCTGCTTACGCACCGGCTGCCGTGGAAAAAAATCCTGACCGCAGCTTTGTTCTTGATCGCGGGCTTGACCCTTTACCTGTACCTGCTTTTTCGCAGCCAGTGCGGTGCGGATATCGCCTGGGGCGACACGGTAACTATCCAACGATTGATCTGGCATGTCACGGGCCGACAATACCGCGTCTGGATGTTCTCATCCGACTTGCCCGCGCTGATCAGTAACTTAAAGCAGGGGCTGGCATTTTTAGCCCGTGACCTGCTTTATGTTTTTATCCTTCCCGCGCTGGCCGGAATCTGGTTTTTATTCAAGAACCGCCGTGCCCTGGCGGTGTTGTTTATTAGCATCATCGCGCTGGATCTTCTTTACACCATCAATTATTCCATTCCGGACATCGAAGCTTATTACCTGCCGGCTTTGACAGCGCTGGTCTGCGCCACCGGTTACGGAATGAAACGGTTCGCGCGCTACCTGCGCTGGCCCGTCGCGGTCGGCATCTGCCTGGCTTTGCCGCTGCTCAATTACCGCGCCAGCACTGCCCGAGGGGTCACCTTTGGCCGGGATTACGGAATCGCGCACATTGCCCAGCTGCCGGACCGCGCCCTCCTGATTACCACTTACTGGGATATTTATTCGCCGATCATGTACCTGCGAAAAGTCGAGGGAATGAGAAAAGATTTGATTGTCATTGACAAGGAACTGCTGCGCCGCACCTGGTATCTTCGTTATCTCCAGCGAACGTATCCGGATTTCATGAATCAGGTGAAGCCGGCCCTGGAAAATTATTGGCCGGAATTGGTCAAGTTTGAATATGGCTGGCCTTACGATCGCCTTCGGATTCAGCAGGCGTTCCTGAACCTGTTAACCAGCATGATCGAGACGCAAGGTTCCAGGGGCGTTTACCTGGCATCGCCCTATCCGGACCCGGATCTTGAGCAGGCCGGCCGCGGGCTTCGGCGTATCCCATTC